>JBFJPA010000340.1:0-5668 GCA_041617355.1 Longimicrobiales bacterium | reverse complement strand
GTGTCGTGCCCATGTTCGACGGTATGGGCACGACACGGGTCGAGCGGTTTCGCGCTGCGCGGCGGGATCCAGCCCTCGCCATCGTCGAGGGGTTTCACGCGCTCAAACACGCGCTTCGGTTTGGCGCCGACGTCATCGAGGCGGTGACGCCGGACGCGCGCGCGCTGGAGCGGCTGGCCGCCGATCTGGCGCCAGAGCTTCGAGAGTCCATCGAAGGCCTCGCGGTCACCATCGCGCCGGACGAGTTCGCCACCCTGTCTCCCGCGACGATTCCCACGCAGGTCATCGCGCTCGCTCGACGGCCGCCGTTCGACGTGGACGCCGTGCTGGCCACACCCGATCCAGCACCCATCATCTGGCTCGAGGAGCCGACCAGTCCCTTCAATGTCGGCGCGGCCGTGCGCGTCGGGGCGGCCGCGTGCGCAACGGCGCTGCTGACGTCCGGACCGCTCGATCCGTGGGCGCCGACGGCGCTGCGTGCGGCCGCCGGCCTCCATTGGGCACTGCCGGTCGGACGACTGGATGCCTGGCCGGTGTGCGACCGCGCCCTCGTCGCCGTGGATCCAGACGGCGAGCCGCTCGATCGGGCCAGGATCCCGCCGCGCGCGGTCCTCGTCTTCGGCACGGAGCGCGACGGGCTTTCCGCGATGCTCGTCGAGCGCGCCGATGTCCGCGTGCGCATCCCCATGCGGGCGGGCGTGTCGAGCCTGAATCTCGCAACCGCCGTGGCCGCGGTTCTGTACGCGGGCCGCGGATCAACCGAGGGACGCCCATCGTGAAGCTGAACAGCGTGGAGCGTCTGCTCATGAACAATCCCGTGCGAGCGGCCATGCAGCGTCACGTGGACGCCGCTCACTTCGAGCGCCTCGGCGGAAAGTTGACCGGACTGCGCGTGCTCGAGGTCGGCTGCGGACGTGGCATCGGCGCGGAGATCCTGTTGCGCCGTTTCGAGGCCGGGGACGTACACGCCTTCGACCTCGATCCGCGCATGGTCGCGACCGCGAGGCAACGCGCGATCCGAGCGGGGCGACACGTTCACCTGTCCGTGGCCGACGCCTCGGCCGTCCCCGTACGCGACGCGAGTTTCGACGCTGTCGTCGACTTCGGAGCGATCCACCACGTTCCCGCTTGGCGCTCCGCCATCAAGGAGATTCGCCGCGTGCTCAGACCGGGCGGACGCTTCTACTTCATGGAGATCACGAAGCAGTGCCTCGATCGCTGGTTGGTCCGGACGTTCCTCGACCATCCGCGCGAGGATCGATTCACCATCGCGGAGTTCGTGACCGAGCTGGAGCGGTGCGGCATCGAGGTCGGCGACCGTCTCGTGTCCCGATTCCGTGGCGACATCTATTCCGGTGTCGGCATTGTGGCGCCGGTTCCGTGATGCCGCTGGCCGGAGTCGCTGACGCATGACGCAGGACGGGCCGATGCCGACGCTGACCGTTCGCCTCAAGAAGGGACGCGACGGGCCCCACACTCTCGCCTGTACTCGTGCCGACGGGTCGGTCACCGTGCAGCACAACCGGCATGACGTCTTCCCGCCGCACGACCTGACGCACTTCGCCGTCGAGTCCGTGCTCGGTTTCCGGAGGGGCTTCTACGGACTCGTCGCCGAGGGCTGGGACCTCGCCGACTTCGGCACACCATGGCCGCGCGGCCCGTTGCCGCCCGATCTCGATCCCGCCGAGCAGATCGTGGGCCGGCTCGATCTCGAACGCGCCACAGGCGAACGGGTGGATGCCCATTCCCTGAACGAGCACGTGAGCCAGTGGCACGAAAGCTCCGGTGTGGACGCACCGCGACCGAGGCACGTGACGGAGTCCGACCTCGCGGCGATCCGGCAGCTGCGGAACCGGCTCATCGCGCGCTGGCGAGAACTGGCGCCTGGTGATTCGATGGAGCTCGAGTTTCCCGCGGGTTGATCGCAGTCGGGCGAGGAACGGAAGGCGGCTCGTCGGCTGGCGTTGCGTGGAGTCCGTCGGCCCATCATCATAGCGAAGGCACGCGCGGCTGGTCCATCGCTCGGACGCGTCACACGCTTGCGCGCCAGCGGCGGCGAAACGCGACCGTATTCCTCCCCCGCCAGGCTCCATGCGACCCGGAATCAGACGACTCGGTCTTTTCGTAGCGGAGTTGACGCGACGCAAGGTCGTGCGCACGGCCATCGTGTACACATTGGGCGGCGTCGCGCTGATCGAGGCGACCGATGCCATCGTCGGCGTGTTCGGATTCCCGGACAGTGTGCTGCGGATCGTGGCGGCCCTGACGCTACTCGGCCTTCCGATCGTTCTGCTGCTCTCATGGGCGTACGACATCACGCCGGAAGGGCTGCGCCCGGCCGACGAGGCAGAGGACGTCGCTTCCGGTGCGGCGCCGCAACCGTTGGAGAACTCACAATTCGCGCGGTCCTCGTGGTCGCCGAGAGTCTCGGCACGCGGCAGGCTGGCCGCAGGAATCGCCGTCGTCGGCGCCGTCGTGCTGGCCATCGCGTCGTTTTCACGGCTCCGCCCGACGCCCGTCGACGACCCGCTGGCGTGGGGCTCGAGCCACTACGTGGATTCGATCGCCGTGCTCGTCCTCGACAACTTTACGAACGACCCGACGTTCGATGCGTTCGCGATCGGCATCACGGAAGAGATCATTCGCGAGCTTGCGCAGATCCGGGGCCTCAAGGTCATTTCGCGACATTCGGTCGAGGCGGTCCGCGACGCGGGTCTGACGGCCCGCCGCCTGGCGGATTCGCTGCAGGTCCGGCACGTGGTGGAGGGATCGATCCAGCTGCAGCGCGACAATCAGATTCGCGCCGTCATTCAGCACATCGACGCACGCACCGATGCGCACCTGTGGGCGAAGACGTTCACCGCGTCGCTCGACGACCCGATTGTCGCACAGGAGACGATCGCCGAAGCCGTCACGTCGGACGTGCTCGCGGCGATCCCCGGCGTGTCGAAGCACGAGCACGTGGAAGGCACCCTCGGGGGGGCGGGCCAGCAGTTGCACCAGCTGGGCGTGCACTGGCTGGCCCGGCGAACACCCGAAGGCATGCGACGGGCCATCGACCTGCTGAACGGGTCGATTCAACAGGATGCCGAGTTCGCGACGGCCTGGGCCGACCTGTCTTCGGCGTACGCGCTGTCACTGACGTACCGATACAATGTCGGTATCGATGGTTATACGCTCGCGGGCCGGGCGCTGGCCGCCGCCGAGCGTGCGGTCCGGCTGGCTCCGACGTTGGCCGACGCGTACGCCGCACGAGGCTACCTGAAGGCGATCGTAGACGCGCCACTCGATGAAATCGCGGCGGACTTCCAACAGGCGGCTCGACTCAAGCCGAACGCGCCGAGTGTGCCGAGCTGGTCCGCCCGCTTGCTTGCGGCGACCGGCCGCGACGCCGACGCGATCACGGCGGCGCGCCGAGCTGTCGACCTGGATCCACTGTCCGCCGGGCGCCACATCGCCGTCGCCTACCTATCCCTGCATCTCGGCCGGTTCGATGAGGCGATCGACGCCGCGCGGCTCGCGAGCACGCTCGAGCCCGAGCTGTACCTGAGCCGCGCCATCGAAGGTCGCGCCTTACTGTTGGCCGGCCGGCCGCTCGAGTGCGCAGCGCTCGCACTCGGACCGCACGCGGTCTTGCGAGCGACCTGTCTCGCCGCGGACAGACGGGCGAGCGAGGCGGCTGCGATCGTCGATTCCGTCATGCAGACGCTTACGAGCGACGCCCGCACGGACGATGCCTTCACCGATGTCGTGCGCTTCGAGGACCTCGCCGTCTACCACGCGTGGCAAGGCGATGCCCTGCAGGCGCTCCTCTGGATCGAACGAGCGTACGCCGCATCGCCCGCGGGAATCGAGGTGCGCGTGCTCGAGAGCGCCCTGTTCGATCGGATCCGCGGTGAACCGAGCTTCGTCCGCTCAGTCGAACGGATGCGGCGCGAGATCTGGAGTACGGTCCAACGTGCGGCGCGCCAGGCGGAACGGAACGCCCAGACGGTCCGAACCTGAGGTCATGATACGCGTGTCCGGTGCCGCTCGATCGGCCCTCGGGAAACCGCGGCTGCATCGTTCATGATGATGACGTCCGCGACTTGCGCCGGACGGTCCAACCGGAAATGGATCTCCTGAGCCGGGAAATACAGCCTTCGATACGCCGCGACGGTTTCGTCCGGAGGTAGTCCCTCCTGAGCCCGCGCGATCGCGCGCTTCAAGGCAGTCGCGAAGCCGCACACGAGCCACGCCTTCACATCGTAATGGGCGAGGTACGCCCGCTTGAATAGGTAGATGCCTTCGACGATGACGATATCGATGTTCTCGAAGGCGTAACGCCGCTTCACGAATTCGGTCGCCTTCTCCTCGGCGTGATCGACCTCGACATCGATGGACCGCTGAGCGCGGAGCGGCTCCAACAGCTCCGAGAACAGGGCGTCGAAGCGGATCGCGTTATGGTAGAAATGCTCCGCGGCGTTGTCCTCCCGGAACCGCACGTGCGGGAGGTTGAGCCACCCATCGGTATTGATGAGGGCAACGCGATACCCGCGCGCGGTCAGGAGGTCTGCGAGGCGACGGGACACGTAGCCCTTGCCGGAGGCGTCGATTCCGCTCAAACCGATGACGGCCGCCCGCTCGGGCGGTACGGCCGCGCGCACGGGTACGATCCGGTGGATCAGGTCATTCAGGTCCAGCATATTCGAGTCCATGTTCGGGCGCTTGGTTCGACCGGCCGAACAACGACCATCTCCGGTTTCCGGTTCCCGCTCGCGCCGCTTCACGGAACCTGCTCGGCGGCGGACGGCCACTGACCGCCCAATGCGCGGTAGACATCGACGAGGCGAGCCGTGGCCTCCGCCCGACCCGCGGCGCGCAGGTCCTGCGCATCGAGCAGGGTACGCTCGGCATCGAGGACCTCGAGGAAGTCGGCGACGCCCTCCTCGAAGCGCAGTCGCGCGAGTGCGCCGGCCCGCTCGCTCGCATCGGCCGCCCGCTCCAGGTGCTGCAGCCGTTCATGAGCCTTGCGGTAAGCGACGAGCGATGTCTCGACGTCTTCGAGCGCACGCAACACGGTTTGCTCGTATCGGGCCGCAGCAGCCGTGCGTTCCGCGTTGGCCGCATCGACGCGTGACTTTACCCGGCCGATGTCGAGAAGCGGCCAGGAGATGACCGGGCCGATCGCGTAGCGCGGCGTGCCGGAGTTGCCGAGTGCGTCGAACGCGTCCGCGGTGTAGCCGGCCACCGCACCGATGGACAGGCGGGGCAGGTAGTCGGCCTTTGCGGCTCCCACGAACGCCGTCTGAGCCGCGAGTCGGCGTTCTGCACTGCGCACGTCCGGACGCTGACCCACGAGTACTTCCACGTCCGCAACGACCAACGTCGCCGGCAGAATCGGCATACACGCCGCATCATCGAGCTCCACGACCGTGGTGGCGGGAGCTCGGCCGAGCAGCACAGCGATCCGGTGCTGGATGGCCGCGATGGCGCTCTCCAGCGCAGGAATGGCCGCGAGCGTCGAGCTCAGCTGAGCCTGTGCACGCTCGGAGTCGATGGCCGTGCCGCGGCCAGCCTCGAGCCGCGCCAACGTCACGTCCAGGGTGCGGCGCTGGTTGTCCGCGTTGCGCCGGGCAACGGCGAGGCGGTCCTGTGTACCGCGCAAATCGAAGTAGGCGCCCGCGAC
>JBFJPA010000339.1:0-5671 GCA_041617355.1 Longimicrobiales bacterium | reverse complement strand
GCTCGTCGAAGGACGACAGTGCGGGACCCGCGAAGTGCCCCGTGCAGCGGACCCCCGCGAAGCGTTCCGCGCGCGACCGGAACGTGTGCATGCCGAAGCGAAGCTCACCCGCGGGGCGGGTCAGCGCGAACGGCTGCCAGGCCCGGGCCGCAGCGTCGTCGAACAGGATCAGCTCCACCGTCACTCCCGGTCCCGGAGGCGCGGCGGCAGCTGGTCCAGCAAGGCCTTCAAGTCCGGCGCTCGGTCGCGCGGCGTCACGAAGGTCACGTCGCCCGCCCGCACGACGAGCAGATCCTCTGTGCCGAACAGCACCACCGACCCGGTGTCGGTCCACGCAATACAGCGTGCAGCGTCCACGGCGTGAACATCGCCGACAGCGACGTTGCCGGCGTCGTCGGCCGCGCGCATGCGCCCCACGCTGTCCCACGTGCCAATGTCGTCCCACTCGAACGTAGCCGGCGCGACCGCGACCCGCTGGCTTCGCTCCAGCACCGCGGGATCGATGTTGGACCTGGGAACACGCGCGAAGAACTCCGCGACATCGCCGCCGTCCAGCAGTGGCAGGTGTGCCGCGATCTCCGGCGTGTGCCGCCGCACTTCATCGAGCAGCACCGATGCCCGCCATACGAAGATTCCCGTGTTCCACAGATACGCCTCAGCAACGTACCGCTCGGCCGTCGCCCGATCGGGTTTCTCGACGAAGCGCTCCACGGCGTAGATCTCGGGAGCCGCCGTGACTTTACCGCCTCGACGGATGTAGCCGTAGCCGGTTTCCGGCCGGTCCGGCACAGCGCCTATGGTGAACAGCCGGTCCTCCTGCCGGGCCCGTGCCGCCAGCTCCTGGAGCAAGGTCAGAAACGCGGCGGCCTGCCCGATATGATGGTCCGCGTGCAGCGAGATCATGATGGCATCGGGCCGCTCCGCCGCGAGCGCGTGTGCCACCCACACCAGCACAGGCGCCGTCCCCTTGGTCTCGGGCTCCACCCACAGATGCTCGGGCAGGTACCCCGGCAAGGCCGCGAGCGTCGGGCCGGCCAATGGCCGGCCCGTCAACAGACGGATCCGCTCGCGCGGCAGCCACGGCCGAATCCGCTCGACGGTCTGCTGAATCAGGGGTGTGTCGCCGAGGAGGGGCAATAGCTGCTTCGGCCGCGACGGCGTCGAGACCGGCCAGAAGCGCGATCCGATCCCGCCGGCGAGAACCACGGCGTAGACCGAGTCAGGCGGGGAGAAGGTCTTCGATTCGGGCAAGGAGTTTCTTTGGGCTGAAGGGTTTGGTCAGGAAATCGGATGCTCCGAGAGCGGTGGCGTGGGAGCGGTCGGTCTGTTGCCCCTTGGCCGTGAGCATGATGACCGGAGTCTGTCGATAGGCTGGCAGCTCGCGGATCGCGGCGAGGACCTCGAGGCCATCCATGCCGGGCATCATGATGTCGAGCAGAATGATGTCGACGGTCTCGCCGCCGCGGAGCCGGTCGAGCGCCTGCGCGCCGTCGAGGCAGGATTCGACGAGGAACGGCCCGTCGCTCAGCTTGAGCTGCACGATGCGGGCGATGTGCGGTTCGTCGTCGACGACGAGGATCCGACTCATGCGGGTGGTGCCGGCGGGCGTCATGGACCTCGGTCAGGAACTTCCGGGTTGGCCACGACGTGCGCGAGCGGGACGGAGCCGTGGCGAGCGTGTCCGGCGGGGTTGATGTAGGCGAGGTGGAGGTCCGTGTCAACGCGGGAGATCGGGTTGACCGACGGGTGTCCGACCGGATAGACTTTTTCGTTCGACGCCGTTCCTTCCCCGCCAGGCACGCCCCGATGCGCGACCGCTGCCGGCTCCGGCGGAGGCGCGACGTCCAGCGGAACCCGTTTGGAGAGTCTTTCATCGTGCGGAAACGCTGCAACTACGTGCTGCTGACCCTCGCCTTGGCGACGGCGGCCTGTGGTGATGATCTCGGTTTTGGGGCGTGGAGCGATGCGCCGGACACGACGTTCATCTACTCGGCGTCGCGCCCGGAGCTGATTCGGATGCCCTCGGCGTACGATATCGTGAACCGCATTCGGGTGTCGATCGAAGGTTCGGCCGCGACGGGGACATGGGATTTCGCGTTGCTGGAGCGGAGCGGCGCGTTCGTCATGGCGCCGGAGTCGTTCCTGACCGGGTCGGACTCGCGGGCCGGCATTGCGCTGACCACTGCCGCAACGCTCGCGGAGGTGCGGGAAGCGCCTCGCGACACGGCGCTGTTCCGGCGCGATCCGGTCACGATCGAGCCCGGCAAGGTCTACATCATCCGCTCGCGTCGCGAGGCGTGTTTCACGTTCGGCGCCGGGGTTCGCTATGCGAAGCTGCGCGCGCTCGAGGTGGATGCCGCGGCCGGTACGTACCGATTCGAAGTCGTGCGCAATCCGAACTGCAACGACCGCGCGCTCATCCCGCCGGACAACAACTGAGCGACGATGCTGGACCTGAAGCTGATCCGTGAGGACGCCGATCGCGTGCGGACTCGCCTGGAGCGGCGGGGCAAGCCGGAGTTGCTGGCCTTGGTGGATCAGGTGTTGAGCCTCGACGAAGAGCGACGTGCCGCGATTGCCGCCGTGGATGCGGCGCGAGCGCGCCGCAACGAGGTCTCGACCGAGGTCGGCCGCCTGAAGAAAGAGGGCCGGCACGCCGACGCCGAGCCGCTCATTCTCGAAATGCGGGAGCTGGGCGAGCGCACGTCGGCCATGGAGTCTCGCCGCGCGGAGCTCGAGGAGGCCGTGCGTGATCTGTTGCTCGGCATTCCGAATCTGCCCGAGGACGCCGTGCCGGCCGGTGGCGAAGACCGCAACGTCGTGTTGCGAACCTGGGGCACGCCGGCGGCGTTCGACTTCGAGCCTCGTGCACACTGGGACATCGCGCAGGACCTGGGCATGCTCGACCTGCCGCGGGGCGCGAAAGTGGCCGGCAGCGGGTTCCCGCTCTACACGGGTTGGGGCGCGCGACTGGAGCGTGCATTGATTACGCTGATGTTGAACATGCACGTCCGGGAGCACGGCTACACGGAGCTGTCGCCCCCGTTCGTTGTGAATCGCGACGCGGCGATCGGAACGGGGCACCTGCCCAAGTTCGGTGACGACATGTACCACATCGAAGCCGACGGGCTGTACCTCGTGCCGACGGCGGAAGTGCCGGTCACGAACCTGTTCGCCGGCGAGCTGCTCGACGCGGACGCCCTGCCTCGCCGGTTCGTCGCCTACACGCCGTGCTTCCGCCGGGAAGCCGGCTCGCACGGAAAGGACACGCGCGGACTGCTGCGTTTACACCAGTTCGACAAAGTCGAGCTGGTCCGCTTCGAGCGTCGGGAAGCGGGGCCAGCGGCGCTCGAAGAGCTGACGACCCACGCCGAGGCCGTGCTGCGACGCCTCGGGCTGCACTATCGCGTGCTGCTCCTGGCCGGCGGCGACCTCGGCTTCGCGAATGCGATGACGTACGATCTCGAGGTCTGGGCGCCGGGCGTCGGGCGGTGGCTCGAAGTCTCGAGCTGCTCGCTCTACAACGACTACCAGTCCAGGCGCGCAGACGTGCGCTATCGGCCGGCTCCGGGCGAGAAGCCGGAATTCGTCACGACGCTGAACGGCTCTGGCCTCGGCCTGGCGCGCACGTTCGCGGCCGTGATCGAGACGTATCAGCAGGCGGACGGATCGTTGGCGGTCCCGCCGGCACTCGCGGAGTTGATCGGCGCGGACCGGATCACCGGATAGGGTCCATGACCCGGCGAACCTGGCCGATCGCCCTCGCCCTCGCGACGATTCTCATCCTCGGCTCGTACCTCGCCTTCACCCAGTATCTGTTTCGCGAGATCTCGGCGCAGAACGCGTCCAGCCTGCGCATTTACGCGGAGGTCCAGCGCGGTGTTCTGTCGGAGGACGCCGCGATCGGCTCACTGCTCGAGATCCAGACGATGCTCGGCTCTCTCGGACTGCCCATCGTCGCCTTCAACTCCGACGGCGAGCCGTACGCCGCAATCAACCTACCGTTCGACGCCGACCTCAACGAGCCGGACGGACGACAACGTGTCGCGGCCTACGCGACGAGCATCGAGCGGCGCGTGCCGGCCAACTCCGTCCAGGGAGAGTTTGGCCGCGTCGTGTTCGGCGAGCCGCCGCTCATTCGGTGGCTGCGCTGGGTGCCGTGGCTGCAGGTGACAGGCGGGACGGTGCTGTTGCTGGTTGCGGTGGCGATCATTCGCGCCGACATACGTGCGGAGCGC
The DNA here is from genome assembly GCA_041617355.1 of Longimicrobiales bacterium. Classification (GTDB taxonomy): domain Bacteria; phylum Gemmatimonadota; class Gemmatimonadetes; order Longimicrobiales; family RSA9; genus JBFJPA01. The sequence goes on along the minus strand of JBFJPA010000339.1, from coordinate 1,433 downwards.
GAGCGGCTGTGGGCCGCCATGGCGCGTGAGCTGGCGCACCAAATGGGCACGCCGCTCTCCTCGCTGGCCGGGTGGATCGAGGTGCTGGGCATGGCGGACGCCGAACGTGAGGGAGTCGTCAGCAACGCCCACATCGCGGAGGTGATCGGCACCGATGTCGAGCGGCTCGAGCGCGTGTCCCGCCGCTTCGAGTTGATCGGCAAGGCGCCGGAGCTCGAACGCGTCGCACTGCCCGACGTCGTCTCCGACCTCGAACGCTACTTCGGGCCGCGGCTGCCCCGTCTCGGCCGCGGCATCCGGCTGCGGGCACGCTGCTCCGGCGACTTGCCCGATATCCGTGCCAACCGTGTCCTGCTGGTGTGGGCGCTCGAGAATATCGTCAAGAACGCGGTCGACGCGCTGGCCGGGCGGGGCGGCAGAATCCTGATGACGGCGCACGCCGCGAATGCGGGTGACATGGTGCACCTGCATATTGCCGATGACGGGCCCGGTATCGCGCCCGAGGTGCGCGATCGCATCTTCGAGCCTGGGGTAAGCACGAAGTCCAGTGGCTGGGGCGTCGGCCTGTCCCTGACGCGGCGTATCATCGATCTGCACGGCGGCCGGGTATCCGTTCGGAATCGGCGTCGTGGCGGCGCCGTCTTCGATGTGTCGCTGCCTGCGGCCGACGGTCGCCACAAACGTCGTTTCATGCGCCGATGACGCAGACCAGCAACTCGCTCGAGCAGCTCAATCCGGAACAACGCGAAGCGGTCGAGCACTTCGAAGGTCCCATTCTCGTCCTGGCCGGTGCCGGGTCCGGCAAGACGCGTGTGCTCACGACCCGGATCGCGCACCTCATCAACGAGTTCGGCGTCGATCCCGCAGCCATTCTCGCTGTCACCTTCACGAACAAGGCCGCGGGCGAAATGCGCGAACGCGTGCGTCGGCACCTCGGGCGCGAGCCGGGCGGCATGTGGATCGGCACGTTTCACGCCGTCGGCGCGCGGCTGCTGCGGCGGCACGCGGCCCGGCTCGGCTGGAGCCCGAGCTTCAGCATTTTCGACGCGGACCAGGCTCAGCGCGAGACGAAGCGCGTCATGGAGGCCGTGAACGTATCGGCGAAGCGATGGAACCCGAAGGCCGTGCACGCCACGATCTCGGCGGCCAAGAACCAGCTGGTGCTCCCCGCCGAATACGCGAACCTTGCCGGCGACGCCTTCACGGAGGTGGTCGCCCGCGTCTATCCGGCGTACCAGGCATCGCTCAAGGAGCAGAACGCGTTCGACTTCGATGACCTGCTCGTCATGCCGGTGGAGCTGTTCCGCTCTCAGCACGGCCTGCTGCGCAGCTATCGTGAGCGATTCCGGTTCCTGCTGGTCGATGAGTACCAGGACACGAACCGGGCGCAGTACAAGCTCCTGCACCTGCTGGCGTCGACGCGGACCGAAGCG
>JBFJPA010000338.1:0-5739 GCA_041617355.1 Longimicrobiales bacterium | reverse complement strand
GCGCGTGGGCGGAGAGTTTCCGTTCGATGCCGGCATCGAGGAGGGCCTGGATCCAGCAGACTGGGAGGGATTCCGGCGGCTGGCGCACCGGATGGTCGACCGGATGGTCGACTTTCAGCGCGATGCGCGGAAGGCGCGTGCCTGGCAGCCGGTGTCGGAGGGCGCGGAGGAGTTCTTCGTGGGGGCAGCGCCGCGCGCGGGAGTTGGAGCGGAGCGAGTGTACGAGGAGTTCGAGCGCTACGTGCTGCCGTACCCGACGGGCACGTTTCATCCTCGTTTCTGGGGCTGGGTCGGCGGGACGGGTACGGGGCTGGGCATGATGGCGGACCTGCTGGCGGCGGGGCTGAACTCGACGGCGGGCCAGTTCAACGATTCGGCGGCGCGAGTCGAGCGCCAGGTGCTGGATTGGATGAAGGAAGCGTTGGGGTTTCCGCAGGAGGCGAGCGGGATCCTCACGAGTGGCGGGTCGGTCGCGAACCTGGTGGGTCTGGCGGTGGGCCGCGATGCGATCGCCGGCTACGACGTGACGCAGGAGGGGTTGTCGGCGGGCGGTGAGCAACTGCGTCTGTACGCATCGGAACAGGTTCACAGTTCGGTGGTGAAGTCGGCCCAGCTGCTGGGTCTGGGCCGTGCGGGTGTCCGGCTGTTGCCGGTGGACGATCATTTTCGCCTGCGGATGGATGCCCTGGCCGCGGCCGTCGCGGCGGATCGCCGGCGAGGCGTACGTCCGTTCGCCGTCGTGGGCAACGCCGGTACCGTCAACACGGGCGCCGTGGACGATCTCACCGCGCTGGCCGATTTCGCGGCGGAGCAGGGTCTGTGGTTCCACATTGACGGCGCGTTCGGCGCGCTCGCCGCGTTGTCACCGAAGCTGCGCCCGCTCGTGCTCGGCCTGGAACGCGCGGACTCGATCGCGTTCGACTTCCACAAGTGGCTGTACGTGAACTACGAGGCCGGCTGTGTGCTGGTGCGCGACCGCGCGGCCCACCGGCGCAGCTTTACGGCACCGGCCGATTACCTGGATGTGTTCCCGCGCGGCACTGCGGCACAGCCCGATCCGACTGACAGCCGCGGACCGCAGTTGAGCCGCGGCTTCAAGGCGCTCAAGGTGTGGATGACGCTGCGCGGCTATGGCCTGGACACGTTCGGCCGCATGGTCGATCAGAACGTCGCACAAGCCCGTTACCTGTCGCGGCGCATCGACGAGACGCCGGATCTGGAACGTGCCTGCCCCGTCATGCTCAACGTGGTCTGCTTCCGCTTCGCGCCGGCCGGCGTCACTCCAGCCCGGCTCGATGCACTCAACAAAGAAATCCTGATGCGCCTGCAGGAGCGTGGCATCGCCGTGCCCTCCAGCACGCGTCTGCACGGTGACTTCGTGATCCGCGTCGCCATCACCAATCAACGCAGTCGGCGCGAGGACTTCGATACGCTCGTCGACGCCGTCGTTCGAATCGGCAACGAGATTCTCGCGGAAACCTGAGTTCAAGCGCGCGCGCATTCACCGCGTGACCCACAACCGGGAGCTCGACATGGTCCAGCACCGCATCTGGTTCGACCGCCGCTTCGCGCTCGGGCTTCCGGTCGATGCGTTCCCCGACATCGTCGAGCGGCTGCGCGGCACACCCGCTCGCCTGGAGGAGCGCCTGCACGGACTCACCACGACGGTCCTGACGCGGCGCGACTCCGAGCGCTGGTCGGTGCAGGAAAACGTGGGACACCTGCTCGACCTCGAGGAACTCTGGGACCGGCGCCTCGACGACTTCGATGCCGCGCGCGAGATCCTGGCCGAAGCCGACCTCCAGAACCGCGCGACCCACGAGGCGAACCACAACGCGCGACCGATCGCCGACCTCCTCGCCGCATTCCGCCGGGCGCGCGGCCGCATCCTCGATCGTCTCGAAGCCATGGACGACGACGCACTGCGTCGAACCGCGCTGCACCCGCGTCTCCAGCAACCCATGACGGTGGTCGATCTCGCGTTCTTCGTGGCGGAGCACGACGACCACCACCTGGCCCGGATCAGCGAGCTGCTTCGGCGCCAGGTGTGAGACGCTCGTCGTTTCGGCGGGCGGTGGTGTCGTCCGGATGACCATGTCGATTTTGAATGGATTGGATCATGAGAATCAATTTGCCTCATATCGATGGCGCGGCCAGCTTGGGTTCGTGCCCGCCGCGAGGGACGACGCGCGAGCGGCGGAGCGGAACGCGAATCCGGAGGCCGGCAATGTATCGAAGGGTGTGGCGACGGCTGCGGCATCGGCCGGCGGCCCGGGTGCTGGCGGTCTTGAGTCTGGCGTTGGGCATAGGAGGCGCGAGCACGGTGTGGGCGGTGTTCGACGCGCTGCTCGTGCGGCCGCTACCGTACCCGGACGCGGATCGGCTGGTTGCGGTGTGGTCGACGTTGCCGGGCACGGATGCGGAGCGAGCGGATGTCGCCTCGGCTCCGATCAACGTGAGCCGACTGGCGGAGCGCCAGCGCGTGTTCACGGGAGTGGCAGCGTTCCGGCAGGCGGGATTCGACCTGACGGGAGAGGGCGAGCCGGAGCGGCTGTCGGGTGTCCGCGCGATGCCGGAGCTGTTCGAGGTATTGGGCGCGGAGCCGCTGTTGGGGCGGACGCTCGAAGCGACGGACATCGATGCGGATGTGGTCGTCCTCGCGGAGGGAGTGTGGCGAAGACGATTCGGAGCGGACGCGTCGATCGTGGGCGGTGCGATCCGGCTGGATGGGAGACCCCACGTCGTGGTTGGCGTGCTCCGTGGGGACGCGGGACTGCCGCCGCGAGCGGAGCTGTGGGCACCGCTGCGGCTGGAGGCCGAGAGCGATCCCGTTGCGCGTGTGAGCGACCTTTCGGTTGTCGGGCGATTGCGTGCGGGCGTGGGTGTGTCGGCCGGTGCCGAGGAGCTGGGCCGTGTCGCCCGGGAGCTGGCGGCGCTGGACCCGATGCTGAACGCGAACCGCGGCCTGCGCCTCGAGCCGTTGCGCGAAGTGTTCGCGGGCGAAGTGCGGGGTGAGCTGATCGCGTTGCTGGCGGGGGTCCTTTTGATGCTCGTCGTGGCGTGTTCGAATGCGGCGAATCTGTCGCTGGTTCGGCTGCGCGAGGACGCGCGGGACCTGGTCGTGCGGCGAGCGTTGGGCGCATCGGAAGGGCGACTGCTCCTGGTCGGCCTGGGCGAAGGACTGGGCATGGCCGTGATCGCGGTGGTCTTGGGTCTCGCACTTTCGGCGTGGGCAGTCCCGCGATTCGTGACGCTGTCCGGAATCGAGCATCCGGGGGGCACTCCGGCTGTTGACCTTCGCGTGCTGGGCTTCGCCGTTCTGGCCGCACTGGTCACGGCGGTGGCGGCGGGGCTGGCACCGGCGCTGGCGTCGCGGCGAGCCGATGCCGCGTCGGCGTTGCGTGAGGGCGGCCGGGGCATGATCGCGGATGCGCGAGGTCAACGCGCGCGGGACGTGCTCGTGGTCGTGCAGGTCGCGGTCGGATTGCTCCTGGCGTTCGGCGCATTGACTGCCTCGGGGCGCGTGCGTGCGCTCTTCGCGACGAACCCGGGTTATGAGGTGGCTGACATCCTGACCGTGCGTGTCGCATCGAATCCCGCGCGGCACGGCGGCTTCGATGGCAAGCTGGCGTTCTTCCGAGCGGTGCAGGATGCGTTCAGCACGATTCCGGGTGTCGAGCGCGTGGGTGCGACCAACGTGCTTCCGGTCGGAGATCCGGATGCGTACTGGAGCTTCAGCGTCGAAGATCGACCGCCCGCGGACCCGACGATCCCGGAGGTCGCGCGCGGCCGGCTGGTCGGCCCGGGTTACTTCGAGGCGCTTGGCATGCGACTCGTGTCCGGGCGCGACTTCACGGACACGGACCGGGCGGACGCGGCGCCAGTCGTCATCGTGAGCCGGCGACTGGCCGAGCGGTACTGGCCGGGCGCGGATCCGGTCGGCCGTCGCGTCAAGCGGCGCACGTGGGACTCACCCTATCCGTGGATGACGGTGGTCGGCGTGGTGGAGGATGTGCGTGACGATGGTCTGGCCGAGCCGCCTGCGGCAACGATCTACTTCCCGCTGCAGCAGGTCGACACGCGATTCAGCGACGCGGCGAGCTTCGTGCTGCGCGTGGGCGGATCGATCGACGCCGTGGCGCCGGAGGTACGCCGTCGTCTGCCCGAGATCGATGGTGAAGCGCCCGTGGTCCGGATCGCGACGCTGCGCGGGCTGCTCGAGGAGAGCCTGGCCGCAGAGCGTTTCGCCGCGACGTTGATGAACGGCTTCGCGCTGCTTGGCGTCGTGCTGCTGGTGAGCGGCGTATACGGCTTGCTCGCGCTCGTCGTCGCGGAGCGCGGACCGGAGATCGCGCTGCGCCTGGCCCTGGGCGCGACACCAGCCCGCGTGCTGCGCGGCGTCGTCGGACGTGGCATGTCGCGGGTGGTGCTCGGCGTTACGGTGGGCGGCTCCATTGCGTTGGCCGCCCGCCCCGTTCTGGCGCGTCTGTTGACCGGTGGCGAGCCGCCCGGGCATGGCGTGACGGTCGCCGTCGTCGGTGTCATCGTGCTCGTCGGCTTGCTGGCTGCCGCCGTGCCGGCGTGGCGCGCGGCACGGCTGGATCCCGCTTGCGCTCTGCAGAACCGATGAGTTCGAACCGCATCCGCGTACATCACGTCGACGTGTTTACCGATGTCGCGGGCGACGGCAATCCGGCCGGTGTCGTCCTCGCTGCGGATGGGCTGAGCACCGCGGCGATGCAGACGATCGCCGCCGACGTCGGCGCCAGCGAGACCGCGTTCGTGCTCGCGCCACGCGCCGCTGCCCACGATGTCTGGGTCCGCTTCTTCACACCAGAGCGCGAAGTGCCGGTCTGTGGTCATGCGACGCTCGCAGCCCAGGCCGTGCGCGGGCTCGCCCGCGGACTCGAGACCGGCGAGGTCGTGCAGGGCTCGGCCGGAGCGACGTGGCGCGTGTCGTGGCGACGGGAAGCCGGCGTACTGCGCGCCTCCATGGTGCAGGAACCGGTCGTGTTCGGCGACGTCGTCGAGGGCGCGCTTGCGCGCTACGTTTATAACGCACTCGGCGGGGAACGCCCGATCATCGCGCCGCCGCCGCGCATCGTATCGACGGGCCATGCCAAAGTGGTCGTTCCCGTTGCGTCGGTCGAGGCGTTACGCGCGATGCGGCCGGACCTGGCCGCGCTGCGTGCGCTGTCCACACAAGTCGGTGCCGAGGGATGGTTCGTGTTCGCGCTGACCGACGATGATGATGCACTGACGGAGTGCCGCATGTTCGCTCCGTCTATCGGCATCGCGGAGGATCCCGTGAATGGGAGTGGCCATGGCCCGCTTGCCGCGTACCTCGCCGCCACTGGCCTGATCGACAGCGCCCGAAATGGGATGAGCTTCGTTTCGCGGATGGGCCACGCCTTCGGTCGGACGGGACACGTTCATGTCCGGCTCGAGACCGATGCAGGCAGGCCGGTGCGCGCGCACGTCGGTGGCGGTGTCGTCCCGACGTCGACGGCCGATCTGGAGATTTCGAAACAGGAGGCTTTGCGTGAGTCGTGAATTGCTGGTGGCTGCGGTCGACCACCTCGTCCTGACGGTCGCCGACGTAGAATCGACGTGCAGATTCTACGGCGATGTACTGGGTCTCGAGCGCATCGAATCCGAGCCGGGCCGCGTCGCACTCGGGTTCGGCTCTGGGAAATTGAACCTGCACGCGACGAACCGGCTTCATCACCCGGTCGCGGG
>JBFJPA010000337.1:0-5761 GCA_041617355.1 Longimicrobiales bacterium | reverse complement strand
GGGAAGCGGCGGCGCACGGCGGCGGCGTCGAGAACCTCGTGCCTCAGGTCGTGGCTGCGAACGCTCTCCGTCACACCCCGGATGAGGGGGCCGTCCGGCGGCCCGAGATTCAGGCCACCCGTTCTGCGGAACAGCGAGCCGCCGTGGTCCGTCGCGAGTGACTGCCAATGTTCCAGCGCGGCGCGTACCAACGGCACGTAAAGCGGATGTTCGTAATAGGCGAAGCGCAGGATGCGTGTGGCCCCGTGCGACGAGCCGAGGGAGTGCGGTCCGGCTTCACGATCGAAGCCAATGGCCTCGACACCGCGTCGCGCCAGCGCCCGTAGCGCGGCCGCACCGTTGACGCCGAGGCCCGCGACGCAGACGCGCAACGCCGTGGCTTCAGCGGCGTGTGCCCACGATCACGTTGTTCGTGACCATGTTCCAACGCACGGTCGAGTTCGACACCAGCCGAAACCGTTCGGAGAGCTTCTCGCCATCCGGCGTCAGCGCGATGAGATGATACATGCCGGACGTGCCCTCGTACGTGAACGTGCCCGTCTGCCCGCCTTCGACGACGCCGAGTTGTTGGCGCACGCCGGCCTGCGGCACGATCGTGACCTGGATGGCCGTCGAGCCCGGCCGATTGTTCTCCACGATGATGAGGCTGCCCGCGCCCGGCGTGGGATCGCCGCCGCCGGTCCTCGTGCCGCCCGAGCAGGCGGCGAGCACCAGTAGCGGAATCCAACGGGCACGGATCCATGCGCTGCGGCGAGCGTGAGTCACGGCGGCCTCCAGGCGAGGATGGGACGATGTCCTGGCAGCAGAGGTTACGTCCGGTGCCCGGCGCCCCGCAATCGTCTCGCTTGCGCCGGCTCCGGCCGGCTCCGAACTTTCGCGCACAATTGTGCACCCGAAGCTCTACAACTCGCAACGCTGAATTCGCGGAGGACCGCGCGTGATCATCGATTGCCACGTCCACCTCAATCGCTACGAAGACGGTGAGGCGGTGACGCTCCAGGAACGGTACCGGGAGTTGCGTCAGGAGATGGACGAAAACGGTGTCGACTATGCGCTCATCCTGAGCAGCTACAAGGTGAACGCCGAGCGGCCCTCGGTCGACGAGATCCTGGACGTCGTCGGTGACGATCCCAAGATCGGCGTCGTCGCCGGCGTCAGCTACAACAACTATCGGGCGGCCGACCTCGCACATCTGCGGACGCTGCTGCGCACGCGTCAAATCAAGGCCCTGAAGCTCTATCCGGGTTACGAGGCGTTCTACGTGCACGACGCTCGCATGCGAGTGGTCTACGAGCTGGCAGCGGAGTTCGGTGTTCCGGTCATGATCCACACGGGCGACACGTATGATCCGAAGGGCAAGGTCAAATACGCGCATCCTCTCGAGGTCGATGAAGTCGCCGTTGACTTCCGCGAAGTGACGTTCGTGATCTGTCACCTCGGCAATCCGTGGGTGACGGACGCCATGGAGGTGATGTACAAGAACGACAACGTCGTTGCGGACATTTCGGGCTTCACGCTGAAGCACTTCGAAGAGCGATTCGAGCGATACATGCTGCGGCAGGTGCGCGAGGTGATCGACTTCGCGGGCGACCGCAACAAGTTGTTGTTCGGGACGGACTGGCCGATCTGCGACATGGGCAGCTACATCCGCTTCGTTCGCAAGCTCGAGCTGTCCGAAGTGGAGGCCGACCTGATTTTCTGGCGAAACAGCATCCGCGTCTTCAACCTGGATCTGGCCGAGCCGGATGCGAAACGCGTAGCGCAGGCATGACGGCGCGGCCCGAGGACACTTCGTTCGAAGTCGCCGAAGTCACCGACGAGCGGTCGCCTCTGGCGCTGTCGGCGCTGCGCATGTTCGAGCGGGCATTCGCACCGCGTGACCGCCAGCCCATCGCCGAGCTGCGCTCGGAGATCGAAGAAAAGCGGCTCGGCCTGCTGATCACGACCGAATACCACATGTTGGCTGCCGTGGACGAGAGGGGCGGCGTGGCCGGTGCGATCAGCGGTGTCTACTTGCAGGGCGTCAACGCCGGGTTCGTCTACTACCTGACCGTCGAGGAGGCGCACCGCGGCCAGCGCGTCGGGCGCCGACTGCGCAGCCGGTTGGTCGAGCTGTTCGGTGCGGATTCCGTCAATGCCGGACACGAGGGTCTGGCCTGGGTCCTGGGCGAGGTCCGGGTGGACAACCCGTGGATGCGGGGGCTGGTCCGGCGGCGAGGCGCGATCCCGTTCGACCTCCGCTATTACCATCCGGGCATGGAGATGAACGACGCGCGCCGCTACGTGCTGTACCGACAGCCGGTCGCCGATACGCGGCCTGCCCTGCCCGCCAACGAAGTCACGCGGATTCTGTATCAGATCTACCGACGGGCCTACCGCGCGGGGTATCCGCTGCTGCGGCCGACATTCCGGGCGATGATCGCCGAGCTGCAGGAGAAGGGCGAGATCGGACTGCACCCCGATTTCGAGGTGGACCCGGTGTGAATACGCCCCCGGCCGACGGCGTCGGCCAGGGGCGCATTGTCCGCGATCGTTCGGCTCAGGCGCGGCCGATCGAGTAGGCGACCCGCCAGTTGCTCATGTTCTCCGGATCCGTCGACGTCTCATCCTCGCCGGGATTGTACTCGCCGATCCAGGCGGCGGGGTTTCCGGCGAACTCACGCTTGTAGTGATCGAGCTTGTCGTTGGCGCTGAGGAAATCGATTTCCTCGCCCATCAGCTCGACGACCAGCCGCTGGCCGACCTCCCCCTCGAAGATCACCTTCTCGAGGTTCAGCTTGTTCCACGCCGGGTGGTCGGAGATTTCGTAGTAGCCTTCCGTCGGGAAGCTGGTTTCCAACGTGCGGTCATCGCCTTTGACCCTCGCTTTGAAGCGGAACTCGCCACGCTCTTTGTAGAACGGCTCCATCGAGTCGAGAATCTGGATCCAATTGAGGGTCACCTTCAGGCGCTCGGCCATCATCGACTCCTTTCGTGAGCGACGGTCGCGATCGAACTCGGGGGCGGTGGGATGCGGCCGCCGGCCCTGCGCTACGAGTGCGCCGGTGTCGTAATGCGCGCAAGCTAGGACCGGCTTGCGACGTTGTCCAGCACTGGCCGGGGGATTGGACAGGCGTGGGGCGTCGAGTGTAACCTAGTTCGTACCGAGGAGTTCCCGGCGCCGAGCTGGCACGGGCGCACTCACCCCTACGGTCCTCCAGAACGAAGCGCATGTCGGAGCCGTCCCCGAACCGCCACGCACGCGGCTCGCTGCCCGGCGTCAGCGGCGAGTGGGTCCGCCTGCTCGAATTGAATCCGGAGCCACTGCTGATCCTGGACAGGGGGGGCACGGTCGTATTCGCGAACCGTGCGGCCGTCCAGCTGTTTGACGTAGGCGACCAGCGTCTGGTCGGCGCCAACCTGACGGACGGTCCGATTCGGATGGCGCCCGTCGGCGGCGAGCCCTTCACCTCCGGCAGCCACCCGCTGCTGCGCCTCGCTCGATCGGGAGGAGCGCCCCAGGCGTTCGAACTGTCCTTGCTGCGGGAAGACGGTGCGCCCGTCGTGATGTCGTGTCGGGTGGCGCCGCTTTCCGACACGGGCGGCGGCGAGCCCGGCCTGATCGCCAGCATCCGGGACGTCACGGACGCACATCACACGGCCGACCGCGAGCGCATCATGGCCGAGGCCGGCCGCATCCTCGTCTCCTCGCTGGACGTCGAGCCCGCGCTGGCGGGCGTCGCACAGGTTGCCGTCCCGAGCCTGGGCACGGGCTGCGCGTTTCACCTGCCGGGCGCCGAAGGCGAGCCGCGCTGTGTGGCCGCCGCCGGCCGGGCTCCCGAAGCGGGCTCGGCGGACGCCGTCGCGAAAGCCCTCGAGACCGGACGGCCGCACGCCGTGCGCGAGCCCACGGATCGCGCGAGCGCCGTCCTGATCCTGCCGCTCGTCGCCCGCGGCCAGACCCTCGGCGCGCTCGAGCTCTGCCGAAAGGCGCCATTCCACGAGCCGGATCTCGAGCTCGCCGAGCGGCTCGCCCTGCTCGTGGCTCTGGCAGTGGACAATGACCGCCTGCGCCGCGCCGCACAGCGCGCCCTCGACGATGCGGCCGCGCAGCACGAGCGCGCGGCATCCATCCTCGAGAGCATCACCGACGCCTTCTGGGCCGTGGACCAGCAGGGTCGGTTCACCTACGTCAACCACCACGCCGAGGAAGTGCTCGCGCACCGGCGCGAGGACCTGATCGGCAAGGCCATGAGCGACATCCTGCCGCGTGCCTTCGGTGAAGCCGTGCGTCGCGAAATGGATGCCGCCCAGGCGACCAATGCGCGTCGTGTGCTCGAGCTGGAGGCGCCGGACCAGAAGACGTGGCTCGAAGTGTACGTGTACCCCGGTGACGACGGGCCGTCCGTTTATCTGCACGACGTCGGCGCCCGCCGCCGTGCCGCCGACGCGCAGCGCCTGCTCATCGATACCGGCACGGCCCTCGCCGCGTCGCTCGATTCCGAGCAGACGCTACGGCGCGCGGCTCGCGTTGCCGTGCCCACGCTGGCCGATTTCTGTACTGTCGACCTGCTCGGACCGAACGACGCGATTCAGCGTGTGGCGGCCGCCGCCATCGATGGCGTCGATGAAGAGGTGCTGTGGCGCCTCGGTCGACGCTACCCGCCCGATCCCCGCCTGCCGTCGTCGACCTTGCACGCCGTCCATTCCGGCGAGTCCGTCGTGGCGAACGACCTGAACCGCGGCACGCGGCTGACGGGCGTGCCGGACCCGGAGCTGCTCCGGCTGGTGCAGGAGCTGGGCGCGTCGGCCGTGCTGATCGTGCCGCTCACCGCGCGCGGAAAACGCCTGGGCGTCGTCACGTTCGCGTTCGCGCGGTCCGGCCGCAGCTACACGCCGGAGACGTGTCAGCTGGCCGAAGACGTCGCGCGCCGCGCCGCCATCGCCATCGACAATGCGCGACTCTACGAAGAAGCGCAGGAATCGAGTCGCGCGAAATCGAACTTCATCAGCGTAATGTCCCACGAGTTCCGCACGCCGCTCACGGCGATCGTGGGCTACACCGACCTGCTCACGGCGGAAGTCGCGGGGACGCTGACGGAGAAGCAGCACCAGCAGCTGAGCCGGATCAAGCAGAGCGCGTGGCACCTGACGCAGCTGATCGAGGAAGTCCTGACCTTCTCCCGGGTGGACGCGGGCCGGGAGACCGTCGCGCGCGAAGTCGTCGACCTGGCCGAGATCGCGGCCAAGGTCGCCTCGCTGATCGAGCCCGTCGCGCTCGAGAAGAACCTGCGGCTGCACGTCGACATCCCGCCGCACCCGCTCATCGCGCACAGCGATTCCGGCAAGGTCCGACAGATCCTCATCAATCTGCTCAGCAATGCCGTGAAGTTCACGGAGTCCGGCGACGTCCGGCTGCGCGTCTGGCAGGCCGACAACCGCTTCCTGTTCCAGATCGAAGACACCGGGATCGGCATCGCGCTCGAGCACCGGGAGCGCATCTTCGATTCGTTCTGGCAGGTCGAGCAGGGCCCGACGCGCACGGTCGGCGGGACGGGGCTCGGCCTCACCATCACGCGTCGCCTGGCCCACCTTCTGGGCGGCGACGTCGAGGTCCTCAGCGAAGTCGGCGCCGGCTCCACCTTCACGGTGTGGCTGCCCGCTCCCGAGCGCGCGGCCCAGCCGACCCGCTCCGCCGCCGGCCCTGCCTGGCCCTAGCCCCAGCCCCAGCCCCAGCCCCAGCCCCAGCCCCATATTACATTCCCGGGGCGGCGTGACCGCC
>JBFJPA010000336.1:0-5762 GCA_041617355.1 Longimicrobiales bacterium | reverse complement strand
TGCTCGGAACCCCAGGTCTCCCGCCGGACGACAACCTCGATGGCCCGGCGCAGCAAACGGCCCTGCCAGCTGAGCGGCGTGGATCGCGACGCGGGTTTCAACTTGCGATGCGGCCGATGAACAGCCCTCGGCCCGTCAGCCCCGCTTCATCATGATCGACGCCGAGCCCGGCCGATCGGAACGCGGCCAGCGTTTCGTCGACCGTGAACAGGCCGAGCTCGTGAATCTCGGTGGCGCGATGGATGCCCGTCGTAGTTCCGATGAGATACTCGAAGACGATGCGCGACAGGCGGCCGTCGACGGTCGTATGACTCATCCGACACACCTTCATTTCGGCCGCTTCGGCTGCGCGCGTGTACACGCGGCCGGTCTCCAGACGATCCGGCCCGAACCACGGTTCGACGACCAGGACGCCGCCCGGCGCGAGGTGCCGGGCCATGCTCCGGATCGCCCGGCCCAGATTCTCCAGGGTGCGGACGTAGCCGATCGAGCTGAACAGGCAGATCACGGCGTCGTACGTCCGGCCAAGCTCGAAATCGACCATGTCCGCCGTGACGAACCGGCCGTCGGGGTTCTTCTCTGCGGCGAGCCGGACCATGCGTTCGTCGAGATCGATGCCGTCGACCGCGAAGCCGTGTGCGGTTCGCAGTTGGCGCGCGTGCTCACCCGTACCGCAACCGACGTCGAGGAGCGTGCGGACCTGCTATTGCGCAGCTTCCGTGTCCTTGTCCGGATAGACCCGATCGATGTACTGCTGCCATGCCGCCGCACTCTCCGGCACGAGGCTCTCGATGAAGCGGGCGAACTCCTCGTCCACGAGCGCGCGCCTGGCTGGCCACGACGGGCCGAACCACGCCAGCGCGTACGTGAACTGGATCTGCGTGACCCAGCCCTGCCAGATCCGCTGGTCGAGCATGCCCGCCTTGTACTGATAGAACGCCTGCTCGTAAACGCGGAGCAGCTGGAGCGCGAGGATACGGAGGCTCACACGCTCGTCGGGCGTGAGCTGGCCGATCGTGTCCGGACTCGCGCCCAGGTTGTACACGCGTGCGCCCCATGGCGTCTTCATGAACTCCGCCGCCGCGTTCCAGCCGAGCACCAGATCCTCGCTCGCCGCCGCCCGCACGGAGCGCGTATTCTGACGGATCTGGACGGCCAGGTAGCCGATCGACACGATGACGCCGATCGCCCCGACAGTTTCCGCTATGGCCTGAATCGCCACCCAATCCAAGCGACGCCCCCTCTGCTGTCGTGAGACCCTTCGAGTGCCAGCGTCGCACGATACGCCGCCGGTCGGTTCCGCGGCAATGGACGGTCGTCGAGAGCGTCGTGTGGCTCAGGCGCGGTCCGCTACTGCGGCTGCGGCCACCCGCCCCGCACGGACTGGTGCGTGGTCACCGCCTTCCACTGATCGTTCTCTCGCACCCAGACAACCGTCTGGGCGTAGGGCACCGTTGCGCTCGCAATGCCGGCGTTGCTGACGACGGAGTAGGAGGCCACACCGGTGGTCGAAACGGCTATGTCGGTGCTCAGAACATGGACCACGATCTCGCGCCCGTCGAACACCTGCGCGCTGTAGTTGCTCATCGCCCGCTGCCAGATCGGCCGGAACTCCTCCGGTGTGTACAGCTGGCCCTCCGACGGCATGCGCACGTCCATGGACGTGCTGCTGTAGTAGCCGAATGTGGCCTCCTCGTTGCCGGCGGCCGCTGCGTCCAGCCAGCCGTGGACCCGTGCCGTGATCTCGTCGGTGATCCGGGCCCGGTCGGCGTCCGAAAGCCCGGTCTCCTGTGGCGCGCATGCCGCCATGATGAGGAGAAGCATCGTCGTGGAGCGGTGGCATCGCAGCACGACTCCCTCCTGGAACAGAAGCGAGGACCGGTGTGCAGAAGGCACGTGCACAGTCGCGCACGCCATAACACGGTCATTATTCATGCCGGAATGCCGACGATGCAAGGTCGACGTGTTTGGTGTGGCCGCCTTGTGCCGCCGCCCCCCCGGATTCCCGGTCGAGCACGAGTCCTGCACGTACCGCGTCCGTCAGCAGCGTGGAACCATCCGGCGAGTTCGCCTAGCTCCAGCCGAGTTGCGCGAGACTGACGCCGTCGTTCCAGATCTTCGTCATGTGCCGGATCCGGCCGTCGGAGAAATCCATCACGTAGACGTAGTCGGCCTCCACCGCTTTGCCGGTCGGCGGCACGGGTCCGCCGCTGCCGGTGTGTGTGCCGTGGAAGACCGCATAGGCGGCAACATTGTTGCGCGCCTGGTCGACCGCAAAGAACCGGAGGTCGTAGCGGCCGTCCGGAACGGGTACCAGCAGACCCTTCATCCACTCCGTGTAGCCTTCGAGCGTGTCGATATCCGCCAGGGCACCGGCTTGCGCCGAAAAGGTCGCGTCCGGGTGACAGAACTGCCTGCACACGTCCCAGCCTTTCCCGGTTTCGCAGGCATCGAAGAAGCGTTCAGCGGTATCTCTCATTGTGCTCATTCGGGATCTCCCTCGCATCAGGTGAGTCGTGAACGGAACGGGGACGGGCCGGGCAGCCGCGGCGAAATGATGTGCACTCCGCGGGCGCCAGAATATCCACGACGCCACGGGCCTCGCAACGGTCGCGCGGGCGTGCCCGTGTCGCGGACGCGCGACCGGTCTGTTCAGTTCGCGCCGGTCAGCCGGGCCGACCAGTTGGTGATCAGGACGAGTTCACGGATCGGCCGCTGATCAGCGCCGGCGACGAAGAGGAACCGGCCATCGGGTGCGACGTCGATGTCGCGACCATGCACCGTCAGGAACCGGTCGAGCTGTGCGACGATCTGCGGCGCAAAGCCGGGTGGTCTCGCGGCCATCATCCGGATCGGGGCCGGATAGTCGTACCAGTGAAGTCGTGCACCATCGGACGACCAGGCCGGACTGAAGCCCGTTCCGAGGAGCCGCGCGTCGCCGGCGTTGCCGTCTTTCAACGGCGCAACGAACACCTGGTAGGCAGACCCCTGGACGTGCGACCAGGCCACCCAGTCGGCTTCGGGCGCAAACCGAGCGACGGTGGCGGTGCGCTCGTCGCGCAGCCGGACGGCGGAAGCAGCGATGTCGTAGAGCCACAGACCGGGTGGCGGGTCCGTCCAGTCCCAGCGCGTCGCGAGGAGCCAGCGGCCGTCGCGGGACACATCCTCGGGGCCGGCCGTGAACGGGATCGGCTCGGTCGTCGTCATGTCGCGCAGGTAGTGCCGCGTCAATCGCCCTCTCGCGTCTCCCGAGGCTCCGGGAACGGTCTCGAGATAGATCACGCTCTCGCTGTCCGGCCACCACGCCAGACTGTTGTACGTCCAGCCGCTCTTCATCCGCCGCTCGGTGCCCGTGGCGAGATCGAGCACCCACACCTCCTGCGGGTCGACCGGCGGGTGAACCTGCGCCGCGATGCGCTGGCCGTTCGGAGCCAGCGCGACGGCGCCGAAGACGCGTGGCTCGAACGGCAACTCCTCGATGACGCCAGCTTCGTCGATGAACGCGAGGCGACCGGCGAGGCCGAAGGCGCCCATCGCCTGGACGAGTGACCCGTCCGGCCCCAGCGCCCACTGCGCCTCGCCCGTGTAGTCGCTGACGCGCACGCCCTCACCCACCAGTTCGACATCGCCGGCGATGGCAAGGGACGCGACGTCGAAACGGACAACGGCCAGCACGCCGTCGAGCCGGGTGAACATCACGTGACCGGTCGGCAGGTATCGTGGCGAAGTGCCGGTCACGCCCACGTCTTCGGCTTCGACGTAGGGCCTCAGGCCGTCGCGCGTCAGCGCGAACAGGTTACCCGTCTCGAGTTCGGCCACACCGAGCCTCCAGTCGTCGAGGCGACCGAGAACCCGCCGGGCGCCGGGCAGCGCCGACGGGCTGAAGAGCGGCCCGCCGCGGAGGGGCAGCACGCGACTGCCTCCTTCCTCGGCGAACACGATCAGCTCGGTCCCGTCCTGCCGGCTGGCGACGATCGCGCCCTCGATCCAGGTGGCACCGACGGACGTGGCGCCCGATCCGACGGCCTGTACCGGTCCTCCACCAATCGGGACCCTGGCGACGCGATCGGGCTCGCTCGTGAAGCCGATCCATGCGCCGTCGGGCGAGAAGAACACGCCCCTCGCACCGTCCGTTCCCGGGATCGGTGTGGCTTCTTCCCTTTGTCTCAGGTCGCGACGATACAGTTGTGTGCCGGAATCGAGCTGTGCCACGTAGACCAGCATCGAGCCATCCGGCGAGATCGCCATCTGCGTCGCCTGACCGGTCGCCATAGGCGCCGACTCCGGAAGCGGGATCGTCGCGTAAACTGGCGATGAGGCCGGCGTGTCGTCCGCGCCGGATCGAGGCAGCAGAAACCACAGCGCGATCGCTGCGGCCGCCACGATCCAGCCGGCCAGCGCCACACGTGGCCGCGCCGGGTGTCCGCGTCCGGGCGCTGCCGGCCCCGCGAGCGCGGACCGGAACGCGGGATTCGTCAGCGCCTCGCGGAATGCCTGCGACGAGACGAACCGGTCCGCGGGCAGACGCTGCGTCGCTTTCCGGACGGCCTCGGACACGTTCGGAGGGACCGACCTGCGCACGGCGGCTACGGGCTCGGGATCCGACGTCAGCATCCTGCCGAGAACCGCCTGCGCGGTAGCGGCCGCGTGCGGAGGCTGGCCGGTCAGCATCTCGTAGAGAACACAGCCGAGCGCATACACGTCTGCACGTGCGTCGACATCGCCTGCGCCGGTCACCTGCTCGGGACTCATGTAGTGCGGCGTGCCGAGGAACACGCCGCTCTCCGTGAGCCTGTCGCCACCCGCTGCGCTCACGGCGAGCGCGATCCCGAAGTCCGCCACGATCGGTCGGCCGCGGCTCAGCAGGATGTTGGCAGGCTTGACGTCACGGTGGATCACGCCCCGCTCGTGCGCGGCCTGCAGCGCGTCGGCCACCTCACTCGCGATCCGCACGGCATCGTCGACGGGAAGCTGCTTCTCGCGGTCCAGACGGGCACGCAGACTCTCGCCCTCCACGAAGGGCGTCACGAAATACAGGAAGCCGTCCGCTTCGCCGGAATCATGGAGCGTGAGGATGTTGGGATGCTGCAGGTGCGCCGTCGTCCTGATCTCGGCCAGGAACCGGTGGGCCCCCATGGCCGCCGCCAGCTCCGGCTTCAGGATCTTGAGCGCCACATTGCGATCGTGCCGCACATCTACCGCCAGGTAGACCATCGCCATGCCGCCTTCGCCGAGCTCGCGCTCGATGCGGTAGCGGCCGTGCAGAGCTTCGTTCAGGCGATGGATGACGCTGGACATAGGCGAAGATGACGCGTCTTCGTGGGCCGTCTCGTCGCGGCGCAGCTCATCGCGCCTGCTCGGCCGACACGACGTCGAGGATCTCCTGAGCCTGACGCCGGAGCGCGTGTGATCGCGTCAGCCATCGGTCCGTGACGGAACGCCGTTTCGGTCCAACGCGACAGCTGCACCCAGTGTTCTGTCGAACGCCGTCACACGCAAGATTGCACCGGCGGGAGATAACAGCGTCGTGTGCGCGCCAGACATCTGCACAGCGCGTGAGAACGACGCCTTCCCGTGATCCGGCTCGTGCATTCTTTTCTTGCATCATGTGTGCTGCGTCTTCGAGTGAATCTCCCCGGGCCGTCACGCTCGGCATTGCGATTCCCCGACGGCCGGGGCTGTGTCTCAGGTACGCGTCAGGCGATACAACCGCACCCGCTCGACGCCGTACGGGTCGCGCCACAGTCCCATGACCCAGTCAC
>JBFJPA010000335.1:0-5765 GCA_041617355.1 Longimicrobiales bacterium | reverse complement strand
GGCGAGCGCCCCGCGCATGCGCGCCAGGTCCCTGGCCAGCGTGGCGGGATCGCAGCTCACGTAGATCACGCGCGCCGGCGGCGTCGCCTGCAGCAACCCGGACACGTCGGCGTGGAGGCCCTGGCGAGGTGGATTCAGCACAACGAGTTCGGCAGGCAGCAGTCCGGCCAGCAGCTCCTCCACGCGGCCTGCCCGGAACTGGGCGTCCGAACCCCATGCCCGGGCCCGGGCGATGGCGTGTCCGTCCAGATCGATGCCCACGACGTCAGCGCCGAGTTCCGCCAGCCTAGCCGTGCGCACGCCGGTTCCGCAGTACGCGTCGATGACACGCTGTCCAGCCGCCGTGCCGATCCTCTCCAGGACGTGCGCATCGAGCATGCGCGCCGCCTCGCGGTTCACCTGCACGAACGAGGCCCCGTCCAGTCCGACGTCGCGTCCGCTCCATTGATCCGATAACACTGCCTTTCCGGCGAGGCGGCGTGGCGTCGACCCCGGTGGCTGGACGTGCCAGACCGCCTCCAGCCCGGGCACGCGCGCACAGAGCCCGGCTGCACCGCCCGAGCCCGTGCCACCCTCGATGAGCAGAAGGACGTCGCCCTCACTGCCCGCACGCAGCGTGAGGCGCAGTTCATCTCCCGCCGGCAGGAGTGCCGCACCCGGTCCCCATGCCTCGCGCAGCTGCTGCCATACGCGCAGGATCGGTTCCTCGGGCAGCAGGCACCGGGCGTCGATGTCGACGACCCGGTCCGGCCGCTCGAGTTCGTGGAACCCGGCGATGACGTGCTGCGCGACACGGCGCAACGTGAACGACACGCGGTTGCGGTACGCGAACGGGCGCGGCGATGCCACAACGTCCGGCGTGGGGACACGGATCCCGCCGATGCGCTGCAGGGCATCGACCACGAGCTGGGCCTTGGCGTGCCGTTGCGTCTCTGCGCCGAGGTGCTGTAGCGCGCAGCCACCGCAACGCCCGTAGTGGACGCAGGGCGGATCCACGCGTCCTTCGCCCCGGATGAGGATCCGGGCGATGCGGCCCCGTGCCCAGCGTCGCTGCTGCTGGGTGAGGACCACGTCGACGAGATCGCCCGGCGCCGTCCGCTCGACGAAGATGGCCCGGCCGTCGGCCAGTCGACCCACACCGGCCCCGCCCGCGGCGATGCCTGTGATCTGGACACGTTCGCGCGCCCCGGTCTCCGCGGCCGACCCGACCCGTGCGCCCTCGACGGCGTTCACGACCGCCAGCCCATGGAACGCCATCCGCCAGCGGCGCGCCGTTCCGTCATGCGCGGCACCGTGCGCCGGTTGCGCGCTGCTTCCTCCAGCAGCGCTGCCGCTGCAGCTGCGGCCAGCAGGGCCTCCTCATCCGGTTCGTCGCGCAGCAGTTGCGGATGCGATTCGAAGTAGCGGATGTCGAGTCGGCCGGCCCGGAAATCCGGGTCGTCCATGATGCGTCTGTGCAGGGCCACGCTGGTGTCTACACCCACGATGCGAAGTTCCTGCAGAGCCCGACGCATGCGCTCGATCGCGAAGGCGCGGTCTTCGCCGTGCACGATCAGCTTGGCGAGCAGCGGATCATAGAAGAGCGATACCTCGTTGCCCTCCGCAATGCCGGCATCCCAGCGGACCCCGGGGCCCGCCGGCGCCTCGAGCCGCGTGACCCGCCCGGTCGAAGGCAGGAACCCGTTGCGCGTGTCCTCGCTCGTGATGCGACACTCGATCGCGTGACCGTTCAGCGCGATCTCATCCTGCGTGAAAGGGATCCGCTCCCCGCTGGCGATGCGCAGCTGCCACTGCACCAGGTCGATCCCCGTGACCAGCTCCGTCACGGGATGCTCCACCTGGATCCGCGTGTTCATTTCCAGGAAGAAGAAGCGACCGTCCTGCACGAGGAATTCGATGGTGCCCGCGTTGCGGTAATCCACCGCGCGGGCCGCGGCGACCGCCGCCTCGCCCATGGCGACGCGCAGCGCGGGCGTGACCGCCGGCGAGGGCGCCTCTTCGACCATCTTCTGGTGCCGCCGCTGAATCGAGCATTCGCGCTCTCCCAGCCACAGCGTCGTGCCATGATCGTCGGCCAGGACCTGCACCTCGATGTGACGCGGACCGTCGAGGTATTTCTCGAGATAGACGCGTCCGTCGCCGAACGCGCCGGTCGCCTCGTGCGTCGCGGCCTCGAACGCGCGTGCCACTTCCTGCTCCGTCCGCACGACGCGCATGCCCTTGCCGCCACCGCCTGCCGCCGCCTTGAGGAGGACCGGGAATCCGATCTGGCGTGCCGCGGCGGTGGCCGCGGCCGCGTCCTCGAGCGGCTCGGCCAGCCCCGGCACGACGGGCACACCGGCCTCGAGCATGCGCCGGCGCGCCTCCGTCTTGTCCCCCATCGCGGCAATGGCGGCGGCCGGCGGACCGACGAAGACGAGTCCGGACGCATGCACCTTATCGGCGAAGACGGCGCGCTCGGACAGGAAGCCGTAGCCCGGGTGAACGGCGTCACAACCCGTGCGCAGGGCCGTCTCGACGAGATGGTCGGCGCGCAGATAGCTCTGCGCTGCGGGCGCCTCGCCCACGGCCACGGCCTCGTCGGCCAGCAGCACGTGCGGTGCGAGCCGATCCGCGCTCGAATACACGGCCACCGTGCCCACGCCCAGCTCGCGGCAGGCGCGGATGATGCGCACGGCGATCTCGCCGCGGTTCGCGATCAGGACTTTCCGGATCATGATCGGTCGACGGTACCCACTCGCCGGCGCAAGCGGCTCAGAGCGGGATGTTGCCGTGTTTGCGCGGCGGATTCGTGTCGCGCTTGTTTTGCAGCATGTCCAGCGCCGCGATCACACGAGGTCGTGTCTGCCGCGGATCGATGACGTCGTCGATGTAACCGCGCGCCGCGGCAACGAACGGGTGCGCGAATCGCTCCCGGTACTCCTGCTCGAGCCGGCGTACCAGCGCCTCCGGATCATCCGCGGCCGCGATCTCGCGGCGGTACAGGATCTCGACGGCGCCTTTCGGGCCCATCACGGCGATCTCGGCGGTCGGCCAGGCCAGGTTGACGTCGCCCCGGATGTGTTTCGAGTTCATGACGTCGTACGCGCCGCCGTAGGCCTTGCGCGTAATGACGGTCACGCGTGGCACGGTCGCCTCGCAGAACGCGTACAGCAGCTTCGCGCCGTGCCGGATGATGCCGCCATGCTCCTGCGCCACGCCGGGCAGGAAGCCGGGCACGTCCTCGAACACGACCAGCGGGATGTTGAAGGCGTCACAGAACCGCACGAACCGGGCGCCCTTGACCGCGCTGTTGATGTCGAGCACACCCGCCAGCACGGCCGGCTGGTTGGCCACGATGCCGACGGCGTGGCCGCCCATGTGGGCGAAGCCCGTGATGATGTTGCCGGCGAAGTCCCTGTGGGTCTCGCAGAACTGCCCGTCGTCCGCCACGCGGGCGATGACCTCGTGCATGTCGTACGGCCGCGTCGGTTCATCAGGCACGACGGACAGCAGCGCTTCGTCGGCCCGGTCCGCCGGGTCCGTCGTTTCACGCCGGGGCGGGTCCTCGCGGTTGTTCTGGGGCAGGTACGACAGCACGCGCCGGATCTCGGACAGACATTCCAGTTCCGAATCGCACGCGAAGTGCGCGACGCCCGAGGTACCGGCGTGGACGTCGGCGCCCCCCAGGCCCTCCATGTCGATCTCTTCGTGTGTGACGGTCTTCACCACATTCGGCCCGGTCACGAACATGTAGCTGGTCCCGCGCACCATGAACACGAAGTCGGTGATCGCGGGCGAGTAGACGGCGCCGCCCGCGCACGGACCGAGGATCGCGCTGATCTGCGGGACCACGCCGGAAGCGAGGGTATTGCGCAGGAAGATGTCGGCATACCCGCCCAGACTGACCACGCCCTCCTGGATGCGGGCTCCGCCCGAGTCGTTGAGCCCGACGACCGGCGCGCCGTTCTTCATGGCCAGATCCATGATCTTCACGATCTTGCCGGCGTGCGCCTCGGAGAGCGATCCGCCGAACACGGTGAAGTCCTGGCTGAAAACGTAGACGAGGCGGCCGGCAACGGTGCCCCAGCCCGTCACGACGCCATCGCCGAAGATGGTTTCGTCGCCGTTCTGGTCCGCGCTGCGGTTGGTGACGAACCGATCGAGCTCGGTGAAGCTGCCGTCGTCGAGCAGCAGATCCAGCCGCTCCCGTGCGGAGAGCTTGCCGCGCGCATGCTGCGCGCGCAGGCGCTCGGCTCCACCGCCCAGCGCCGCCCTGCGCGACAGCTCTTCGAGGTGTTGCAGCTTGTCTGCTTCGCTCATGCGCCGCCGGGGCCACTCACGGGCGCGAGCCGACCGGACTGGATACGGACCAGGAACGGCTCGCGGGACACGCGCCCATCGCGGAAGCTGAGGATCCCGGTCGCCCCGCGGAAACGGCTGGTGCCGTCCACGGCGTCCGCCAGATCCCGGCGCCGCGTGTGACCGGCCGCGAGCGCGGACAGCACCACGCTGGCGGCGTCGTACCCGAGCGCCGGATACGGATTGTCCAGGGTGCGCCGGTGGGTCCGCTCGTAGAGCGCGACGAATTCCGACCAGGCGGTGTTCGGGTCGTCCCGCTGGAGCGGGATCGCGACGACCACGCCCTCGATCAGGTTGGGCTGGACCATGCGCAGGACCTGGTCGCTCGCCCACGCGTCGCTGCCCAGGATCTGGATCCCGGTGAGCCCGTAGTACGCGAACTGGGGTGCGAGCTGGCGGATGTCGCGTTCCGTGGCGGGGACATAGACCGCCTGCGTCCGCGACGACAGCAGCCGGTTCATGGGCCCGGCAAACGTCGTGGTCCCCGGATCGAACGGCAGATCCAGGACGACGACGCCATCCGTCCGCCTCGCTTCGTTGGCGAACGCCCGTGAGAGAATCGCGGCGTCCGGCGTCGTCGGATGCAGCACGGCCAGGCGGGTCAGCCCGCGGCCGATCGCGTGACGGGCGAGCATCTCCGCGCCGCGGGTGTCGTCCGCGTTCAGAGAATATGCGTGGTCGGCAGAGGCCGGCGGGACGGACGCCGTCGGACTCAGGATGACGAGATGGCGGTCCCGACGGTTGGCGACGGCCGCGTCCATCGCCTGGCTCATCAGCGGACCCAGAATGGCAACGGCGCCGGCGGAGTCGAGCTGGGCAACCTGCTGTGCGGCGCGACGCGTGTCGCCCGCATCATCCAGCACGATGAGTTCGACCGTGGGCCCACCGTTGCGCGTGTACTCGGCCACGGCCAGCTCGATCCCCTGACGCACCAGGTCACCGTACTGCGCCAGGTCGGGCGACCCGCTGCGCGGCAGGATCACGCCCAACCGCAGCGGCCGCTCGGTCGGCGGGCGGACCGGCGTCGGCGCCGGCTCCCGCTCCGCCGGCGCGGGCTGGGGCCCTCGCGGCGGCGTCTCACCGGGCCGGCAGGACACCGACAGGAGGATTACCGCCAGGACGCTCGAAACGCGCAACTGATTCAATGACAACTTGTTCCATCCTTCGAACGAGATCATACCGCCGCCTCCGCGGGGCTGCGACGAGCCGACAAACACGATGGGGCCCGTCGCCGGGCCCCATCGATGCAACGCCCGCGCCAGCCGGGGCGCTCAGGACGTGGGCTGGGCCTCCGAGTCGGCCGCCGGCTCTTCCGTGGCCGCGGCCTCTCCCGACGCCTCCACGCCCGCCGGCATCGCGGCGGGCCCGTCGCTGTCTTCGCCCTCCGCCTCGGGCTCCGACTCGGCGGCGGCCGCGGGCGCCTC
>JBFJPA010000334.1:0-5776 GCA_041617355.1 Longimicrobiales bacterium | reverse complement strand
GCGATCAAGACCGCCAACGGCATGCTCGAGAACGCCGTCGAGATCAACCGGGCGGAGCTCCACATCGCGCAAAGTGGCTGGGACGATGCATTCGGAGCGTGCACCCGGGCGCGCGGTCTGGCGCAGATGCGCGGCGATCGCCAGCGCGAGGCCGAGGCACTCAAGTTTCTCGGTGTCATTGCTCGGGAGCGTGACAGCGCACAGGTCGCCGAACGCTTCCTGGGTGAAGCCGCCGCGCTCGCCGAAACGTGCGACGATCGCCTGCTCATGGCGGAGATCTCGCGGGAGACCGGCGAGTTGCATGCGCGTGCGGGCGCCCTGGATCGGGCCCGTGTCGCCTTCGCACGCGCGTCCGATTTGTTCCAGGCGCTCGGGGCCCGGATCGACCACCAGAAGGTGCGCGAGCGACTCGACGCACTCTCGGTCTGATCAGACCGGGCGGCCGGCGATCGGCCGCCCGGCCCAGCGCTCCTTCGGACCGCTGCGGCGCGTTTGTTACACCGGCTGTGGCCGTCGTGCATTGCGGACCGCTCGAGAGCCGGCGCGATAATATGTAAGTCATTGTCGTTGAGATATTTAGAGGAAACGATCAAGCGGCACGGTTTTTCCCCGGTATCGCCAGCGCCCTCCCCGGCGATGTCGCCCTGCATGCGCAGGCGACCCCACCCCGCTCGCGATTCAACGGGCATCTGACGAAGGAGCACCCGTGGGATTGGGCCAGAGCCTCGCCGCCGTCGAGCAGCGGAACGGCGAAGCGGGGCACCCCCATTATCCAGCACCGGTCGATACCGGTGCCCTGATCGGCCGCAGTCGGGCGTTTCGGGCTGCGCTCGAGTTGGTGCATCGAGCCGCGGGCCACACGACGGCGAACATCCTGCTGGTCGGCGAAACGGGCACCGGCAAGGAGTTGTTCGCGCGCGCGGTTCACCGGGCGAGTCCCCGGGGCGGCGAGCCGTTCGTGGCCATCAACTGCGCCGCGATCCCGGAGACCTTGCTGGAGTCGGAGCTGTTCGGGCACGAGAAGGGCGCGTTCACGGACGCACGTCACCCGAAGCGCGGTCTGCTGGAAGTCGCGGGACGCGGGACGGTGATGCTGGACGAAGTCAGCGAGCTACCGCTCGGCCTGCAGCCCAAGTTGTTGCGCGTGCTGGAAGAGCGGAAGGTCCGCCGCCTTGGGGCCTTACGCGAATACGAGGTGAATTGCCGGATCATTGCCGCGGCGAACCGTGACCTCATGGCGGCTGCGGAGGACGGCAGTTTTCGGCGCGATCTCTACTACCGCCTCAACGTTCTGCGCATCGATCTGCCGCCGCTCCGTGACCGTGACGACGATCTCGAGCTTCTCGCGCGGCACTTCATCCGTACCATCTGCCGCGAGCACGGGCTGGGTGCGCGACACCTGAGCGATCAGGCGCTGGCGTTGCTTCGGTCGCACGCGTGGCCAGGCAACGTGCGCGAGCTGAAGAACACGCTGGAGCGTGCGATCACGGTTACGGACGCTGCCGTGATCGGACCCGAGCACATCGCGCTCCATCCGGTGCACGGATCGACACGCTGGGCGGGCGAGGCGCCGGGGCGCGGACCGACCCGGGGCGAATTGACGGAGCCCGCTCTGCTCGACGTCGAGCCGGTGCCACGTGCCGTGCGCGTCGACGGCTCTGCGCCGATCGAAGTCCCTCCCGATGGTCTGTCGCTCGAAACGATGGAGCGTCTGCTCTACGCGGCCACGATGCGGCGAGCCGACGGCAACCGATCTCTCGCCGCTCGCATGCTCGGTGTGTCGCGGCCGACGCTGATCCGCAAGATCCATCAATACGGACTCGCCTGATGGAGTACGCGCCGCGCGTGTCCATGCGCGCACCGTCGGATTCGCGCCGGGGATCCACCCGGACGTCAAAGGCAGCGGACCCGGCAACGCGTTCGTCGCCCGAGGCGATCCCTGCCCACCTGGCCGCGTGCATCGAACTGGCGCGCGTGGCCGAACGGCAGGGCCACCATGCGGAGGCGATCCGGGCTTTCGAGGCCGCGCTCGCCAACATCCGCGAGCCGGGCGACGCCGCGTACGCGCCTGCGCTCCTGCGCTGGGTCGGGTCGTGCTACCGGGCCCGTGGCGATCGGGCCGCCGCGCTCGACTGCTTTCGTGCCAGTCTCTGTGTGGCGCGGCTGCAGCGGAGCGCGACGGACATCGCGCACGCGCTCAACTGGTTCGGCATCATCCGCCAGGATCAGGGGCGACTGAAAGACGCCGATCGCCTCTTCCGGTCAGCGCGGCGCCACGCACGCCGCGGCGGCGACGAGCGTCTGCTCGCCATGATCGAACAGAATCTCGGCATCGACTGCAACATCCGCGGCGACCTACGCGCTGCCCTGCGGCACTACCGGGGCAGCCTGGCTTGCTACGAGCAGTTGGGCGAACCGCGCTTCATCGCCCAGGCGCTGAATCTGATCGGGCTGCTGCACACAGACGCGGGGGACTGGGCCGCGGCCGGCCGGGCGTTCCAGCGCAGCGCCAAGCTTTGCGCCGACGTGGGGGACATCCACACACAGACGATGGTCGAAGTCAATCGAGTGGAGTTGTTCCGCAGTCGCGGCCAGTTCGCGGAGGCGCGCGAGGCCTGCGACCGGGCACACGCACTCGCGGTTCAATCCGGCTCGCGGCCGGCGCTCGGTGAAGTGTTCCGATTGTTCGGGGCGATTCACCTGCACGCCGACGATCGTCGTCTGGCGGAGCACTACCTGCACCTCGCGCTGGATACGGCGCGCGAATGTGAGCTGCCGCTTCAGGAAGCCGAATCGCTACGTGAGCTCGCCGGGCTCTATCGCGCACAGGACAAGAACCGCGAAGCGCTCGCAGCTCTGCTGGATGCGCGCGGACTCTTCAAACGCATCCAGGCGCAACGCGACCTGACCGCCCTCGGCCGGCGCCTCGCCGACCTCGAATCGCAGTTCCACGCCATCGTCCTGGCCTGGGCGGAGTCCATCGAGTCGAAGGACCATTACACGCATGGACATTGCAACCGAGTCGCGACCTACGCGACAACGCTCGCACGCCACTTCGGTTTCGATGAAGACTCCATGCACTGGTTCCGTATGGGCGCCTATCTCCACGACGTCGGCAAGACGGTCGTGCCCATCGAGATCCTGAACAAGTCGGATCGGCTCACACCGGAAGAATTCGACGTGCTCAAGCGACACACCACGGCCGGTGATGCCATCGTCTCCGACTTGAATTTCCCGTGGGACATTCGGCCGATGGTGCGCAGCCATCACGAGCGGTGGGACGGCTCCGGCTATCCGGACGGCTTGTGCGGCGAGGCGATCCCGCTGGCCGCGCGGATCCTCGGAGTGGTCGATGTGTTCGACGCCCTGACCACGACGCGCCCATATCGATCGGCGCACTCCGTCGCCGTGGCCATCGCGATCATGGACCAGACCGCGGAACGCCACTTCGATCCCGACGTCTACGCGGTCTTTCGTGCGCTCGTCGCGGACGGCGTATTTGCCGACCTCGACGCGGCTTGAGCGACATCAGTTGCGGGCGACCGTCTCGTTCCGCGCGAAACGCCAGCGGGCGGCGTCGACGAGAACCCCGCGAATGTCCATTCCGAGGTCCAGCCGATCCCGTGTGAGGATCAGGTCGGGATAGTAGTAGAGGAACGTCCACGGCTGGTCGTCCCGCAATTGCCGCTGTAACGCATGATACAGCGGCAACGCGGCCTGACGGTCCGTCGTGCGCGCAACGCGGTCGAGCAGTTCACTGACAGCCGGGCTGCGGTAGGACGCCATCTGGAACGGACCGTCGATCTCGCCGGCGTGGAAGAGCCCGTGCAGGTCGACGCGGAAGTCCGCCTCCCAGCCCATCAGCGCAGCGTCGAAATCGCGCGTCGGTGTGCTCACCGCCGTGACGAGCGTCGTCCACTCGAGCGCCCGCAGATTGACGCGCACGCCGACCTTCGCGAGGTCCGACTGCACCAGCTCGGCCATGTTCCGCGTAAAGTCGTTGCCGGCCTGGAACGAGAGCTGAAACGAAAACGCGCGCCCGTCCGGCCGTTCGAGCCAGCCATCGCCGTCGCGGTCGTTCAGGCCCGCGTCGGCCAGCAGACGTCGTGCCTGGGCGGGATCGTGCGGCAGCGGCTCGAGGCTGTCGTCGAAGGCCCAGTGCTCGCGATGCAGCGGACCCACGGCGAGATCGCCACGACCGTCCCGCAGAGCCTGTAGCATCCGGGCACGATCGATCGCCAGCGTGAGCGCGCGACGGACGTTCGCATCATCGAATGGCGCTCGCTTCCCGTTCCAGCCAATGAACGTGTACTTGAACGAGGGCCGCACGATGGGACGGACGCCGGGTTGCGCGCCGAGTTTCGCGAACTGGTCCGCGGGCGGAATCAGAATCACGTCCGCCCGCTCGGTCAGCAGCTCGGTGACTTGCGCCGTCCGCTCCGTGATGATGCGCCACACGAATCGATCGACGTAGGGCCGTCCGCCCAGTTCGGCCGGGAAGGCGGGGTTCGCCTCGAACACCCACCGATCATTCTCCGTGTGCGCGACGAAACGGAACGGGCCGTTACCAACCGGATTCTTATTGAAGCCGGCATGGCGAAGTCGTTCCGGTGGTATGCTGTCGAGAAGGTGCGCGGGAGCGATCGGAAACAGCGCGACGGCCGCCAGCGGATCGGCGTGCGGGCGGAACTTCGCGACCACCGTGAACGAGTCGACCACTTCGACGCCCGTCCAGTCGGCGAACGAGGCCGCCGCCGGCGAAGCGGCTCCGTCGGCCTGGATCGCGCGCAGCGTGAACCGCACATCGTGGGCCGTCGTCTTTCGGCCGTCGTGCCAGTAGACATCGTTCCGGAGCTCGAACGTGACCGCCGTGTCGCCGTGTGTCGTCCAGGACTTGGCGAGCCAGGGCTCGAGTGTCAGATCCGGGCCGTACCGCAGCAGCGGCGCGTACAGCAGGAAGCGGTTCACCTCGTGGGAAAAGGCGTCCGCGGCGAGGATCGGATTCAGGAAGTCCAGCTCGCCGGGACCGGCGACGACCACCGTTCCGCCGTACGCCTCGGCGCCCGCCGGCTGCGTCCGTCCGTCCGCGTCGCCGCCGCCACAGGCGGTGAGCAGGGGGACCGAAAACGCGAGGCATACGCCACCCGCCCATCGGAGCACACGGCTCCGGCGGGTCTCTGGCGGGTCTGCCCGTTTCTCAAACGCCATGTTCGCTCCGGACAAGGTCCTACCATGATTTTCGGATGGCCAGGTGAGTCACTTGAGTCAGGGTGGGGGAACGACACGCACGCCAACCGCACGACTCCTCGGCCCCGGCTACCGATCGACGGTAGGGTCGTCCCGTTCACATCGGTGGGCTCGATCTCGGGTTTTCCGGGTCGTGTGCGTAGTGGCGAGCGGGCTATCGAGGCGGGCTTGCGCTCGTAACGTCGCGATGTCGTTGACATTCCGACGAATGGGCCGGGTGGGGATCGAACCCACGACCTTGGGCTTAAAAGGCGGGTTTCTGGCGCCGGTTCGGCGGTGTCCAGATAGGTTTTGCAATAACTTACGGGACCAGCCCGCCAGCCAGCGCCTACCGGAAACGGCACGTGTTGTTACGTGGAATGTTACGCGGTGGGCCTTGGTCCCGTCCTGCCTTAGCCCATTCCGGCCTTCACCGCGCAATACCGATCCGCGCTCCGAACACGGGGTCTGCGCCCTTGATGGTTGGTACGTACTCGACCGATGCCCCCAGGAGTATCGGGCCAAAACCGAGCGTTAAGCCGGCGCCAAT
>JBFJPA010000333.1:0-5788 GCA_041617355.1 Longimicrobiales bacterium | reverse complement strand
TGCTCGCACTGCTGACGGCGGCGCTGTTCGGACTCGTGCCCGCGCTCCGCACGAGCCGGTTGGACCTGGCCACCGTGCTGCGCGCCGAGTCGGCCGGCACGACGGGTCGCCGCGTCCGGAGCGCCGGGCGCAATGTGCTGGTCGGCGGACAGATCGCCGTCTCCGTCATCCTTCTCGTGACCGCGCTGTTGTTGGTGCGCACGTTGCGCAACGCGTACGGCGCGGACCCCGGATTCGAGACGCGCAACGTGTTGTTGATCTCCGCGGGTCCGGTGCCTGGAGGCGGCGGTGACGACGTTGGCCTCGCCGCGTTGCAGATCCGCGACCGCCTCGTGGCGCTACCCGGAGTCGACGCGGCCGGATGGGGCTGGTTCCGCCCGCTGCAGGGTGGTGGCCCGCGGCGGGGTACGAGCATCGAAGGCTATCAGCCCAGCGCCGGCGAAGACATGGAGGTTCACGTCGATCACGTGGGTCCAGGTTTCTTCGAAACCCTCCGCATCCGCGTGCGTGCGGGCCGCGCGATCGATGCGCGTGACCGCGACGGTGCCCCGCCCGTCGTCGTCATCAACGAAGCGTTCGCACGACGCTACTGGCCCGGTCAGGACCCGCTCGGTCGGCGCATCGAACAGGGTGAAGCCACCTTCACCGTCATCGGCGTCGCCGAGGACGCACGTTTCTTCTCGGCCACGGAAGAACCCCGTCCGCAGATCTACCGGTCAGCACTGCAGTCGCCCCGAGGCGCGACGTTCTACGTGCGCACCGGCGGTGCAGTGGAGCGAATCGTTCCAGCGGCTCGTGAGGTCATCGCGGAAACGGCCCCGGGCTGGAGCATCGCGGGCCTGCGCACCATGCAGCAGCAGCGCGGCGTGCTGCTCGGCGGACAGCGTCTGGCGGGCGGGGCCGTCGCGCTCTTCGCGTTGCTCGCCTTGCTCCTGGCGACGATCGGGCTCTATGGCATCGTCGCGTTCGCCGTGACTCACCGCGCGCGCGAAATCGGTGTACGCATGGCGCTCGGCGCCCGACACACCCAGGTCGTCGGCCTGTTCCTGCGCCAGGCGCTGCCCATCATCGCGGCGGGCAGCGCACTCGGTTTCGTGGGCGCGTTTGCGGCCACACGCGCGTTGCGTGGCCTGCTCATCGGCGTCACGGCCACCGATCTGGTCAGCTACGCGGCGGCGGCTGCTCTGCTGGGCAGCGTCGCATTGCTGGCCACGTGGATTCCCGCGCGACGCGCGGCCCGCCTCGACCCGATGTTCGTCCTGCGCGCCGAGTAGACATCACTCCTCGCGCAACGCGCGAACCGGGTCGATCGACGCGGCGCGACGGGCCGGCAACCAGGACGCGAACGCCGCGACGCCCAGGAAGATCGCTCCAATCGTGGCGAACGTGCCCGGGTCCGTCGGTGTCACGCCGACGAGCATGCTCTCGATGAGCCGGGTCAGCGCCGCCGCGGCGACGAGGCCGAGCACGATGCCGGCCCCGCTCAGCGCCAGACCCTGCCCGACGATCAGGCGCAGGATCCGTCCGCGCGGCGCCCCGAATGCGACGCGCACGCCGATCTCCGCCGTGCGCTGGCGGACCGCGAACGACAGCACGCCGTACAATCCTACGGCCGCGAGCAGGAGCGCGATGCCGGCGAACGCGCCGATCAGCACCAGCGCGAATCGGGTGGGCGCCATCGCCCGGTTCACGTCGGCCTGCAACATGCGTACGTTCGCCAGTGGGACTTCCGCGTCCACCGTGCGCAACACGCCGCGGATCGCGTCGAGCGCCGCGCGCGGGTCCGGCCCGTGCGTCCGGACCACCCAGGTGTATGCGCCGAAACCGCCGGCGAACAGGTCCGTGAAGTAGACCGCCTCGCGCTCGGCCTCGATCAGCGACGACCGTCGTTGCGGCCGGATTACGCCGATCACACGGACGCGTTGCGGTTCGTTCGACGTGACCCGCACGAAGATGTCCTTGCCGACGGCGGGCTCCGAACCGAACGCGTTGCGCGCCAGCGTCTCATCGATGACGACGACGGCCGCACTGTCGGTGACGTCACCGATCTCGAACGCCCGGCCCGCGAGCAGCTCCGTCCGCATCGCCTCGAAATAGCCGGGCATCACGACCACGTAGTCCGCCTGGCGGAACGCATCCGGGTCGGTGAGCGCCTCCTCCGTGCCCCAGCGCCCATTGAAGGCGACGTTCGCGAACGGAGCGGGGAACGCCGCGCTCGCCGTTTCGATGCCGGGCACCGCACGCAATCGTTCCTGCAGCTGAAGCGCGAACTGCGTGCGACGCCGGCTCTCGGGATAGCTGGCGAAGGGCAGGGACGTGTCGAAGGCCAGCACACCGCCCGCGTCCCAGCCCGGGTCGACGTGCCGCAACGCATCGAAGCTGCGCAACATCAATCCGGCCCCGACCAGTAGCACGAGCGAGAGCGCGACCTCGGCAACCACGACGGCATTGCGCAGCGCCCGGCCCGCGCCCAATCCGGGATTCCGGCCGCCCTCGCGCAGGATGTCCATCAGGTTCGGTCGCGCCGCGCGCAGCGCCGGCACGATACCGAACACGGCGACGGCAGCCAGCGTCGCGAGCGCCGTGAACGCCAACACCGCGCCGTCGATGGAAACCGCATCGAGGCGAGGCAGGTCGGCGGGCGCGATGGCCAGCACCGCTCGCACGCCGAGTGCGGCCAGGAGCACGCCGCCCAGCGCGCCCAGCGTACCGAGCACCGCACCTTCAGCGAGCAGCTGGCGAACCAGGCGTCCCCGCGTGCCACCCATGGATGCGCGGACCGCCAGCTCACGCTCCCGGCCGACCGCACGAACCAGCAGCAGGTTCGCCACGTTCGCACACGCGATCAGCAACACGAAGCCGACCGCGCCCATCAGCGCCAGAATGATCGGCCGAACCGGGCGCACCAGATCCTCGTGCAGCGGCTCGACACGCATCCCGAAGCCGGATCCCTCCTTGAGCGGGTATTGCGACCGCATCTCCGCCGAGATGCGGTCCATTTCCGCTTGCGCCGTGGCGACCGTCGCGCCCGGCGCGAGTCGGCCGATCACGCGCAGGAAGACGTTGTTGCGCGGCGCGTTGTCGTAATCGATGCGAGGCGCCACCCACACGTCCACCGACGGTGCGATGCCCGCCGTCGCCGGCAGGTGCAGCCGAACGTCCGGCGGCATCACACCGACGATCTCCGCCGGGCCGCCGGCGATCCTCACGATGCGGCCCACCACCGCCGGATCACCGCCGAAGCGCTCGCGCCAGAACCCATGGTCCAGGATCGCGGCCGTGGTCAGCGACGACGGCAGGTTCGGCTGATCGTTCGGTCCCGGCCGGCCGTCCTCCTCCGTGAAGCCCCGGCCCAGCATCGGCGTGAGCCCCAGCACGCCCATGAACTCCGGCGTCACGCCCGCCGTCATGACCTGCATCGCCGCGCCCTCATCAGCGATCAGCGGCTGCTGGAACGTGAAAATGCCCGCCAACGTTTCCAGCTGCGTCGCCATACGCTGGAAATCCTGGAAGTCCGGCGGCGACGACGGGAAGTCACGAACCCCTCGCCGCGTCATCTCGCCCCAAAGCAGCACCAGCCGGTCGGGCGATTCGTACGGCAACGGCCGCAACAACACGCCGCGCACGACGCTGAAGATCGCCGTGTTCGCACCAATGCCGAGCGCGATGGTCAGCACTGCGATGGCCGCGAATGCCGGCGTCCGGCTCAGGCCGCGCAAGGCGAGCCGCACGTCTCGTATCATCGTTTCCATCCGGAACCTCACGGTGTCGCGATGTCGTTCGGGTGGCAGCGGCGTCGGCCGCGCGAGGCGCTCGGCCAATCCGCTCCGCACCGCATCCACGCAGGCACCGGCCACGTGGGAGAGCGCCCGTCGCGTGCCACCTCGTGCCCACGCGTCGCGTGCGGTGTCGTCGAAGACTCGTCGCAGCTCCGCGCCGTAACGACTGCGGAAGCGACGCGGATACGATCGCAGGAGAAGCGCGTACAGCACGCCGGCCGCGCGTAACCACCGCACACGGATCATGACGCCGTGTCCGGTCGCAGCACGTTCCGCGCGCGAGCCGCCGCGACCGCCAGCTCCAGTCGCGCTGCCTCGGCGGCCGCGACCGCCCGGCCCAGCGCGGTCAGGCGGTAGTAGCGACGGCGGGCATCGTCATCGTCCGGATCCGGCGCGTCCGCCAGCTCTTCGATCAGGCCGGCATCCACGAGCCTCGCCATCGCGCGGTACAAGGTGCCCGCATTCGGTGCTCGCCCGCCCGGCGCGCGTTCGGCCATGTCGCGCAGCATGGCGTACCCGTGCCGCGCGCCGCCTGCCAGACTGAGCAGGACATCGAAGGCGACTGGCGTCAACGGCAGGAACTGCGCGGGATCCGGACTGGCACGCCGGCCCATCGCCCCCTCCGAGCGGTAAGAAGACTGCGTTTCGCATAGATGCCTAAGGCATATAGTATCCGCAAGCGCACCGGGATCAGCGGCCCGGCTAGCGGGGTCCCCGCCTCGAATCGGGGGATGCGCGGAGCGGATGGGAGGGTGAGCAGGCGGGAAATGTGGACGAACGGCTCGATCTGCGGGGCGTCACGGCTCCACGCGCACGGCCGGGCTCGTTACATTACTACACCGGAACGCTATCCGGACTGGAGTCCGGTTGACGGAACGGAATCGAGACGATGGTGGACCCAACCCTACTGCTGCCGTTGACGGTCGTCGCCGTGCTGTTCGGCGTACTCGCACGTGAGCTGGTTGTGCGCATGCGTGAACGTCGGCGGGCAAGACGGCGCGTAATCGAGCAGCCGAATTCCCACTACGATCCGCGAGCCGTGCAGAATCTGGAGGCGCGCGAGCGCTGGGCTCAGATCCGCGTGGAACGTGTGCACGAAATCAATCGGGAAGAAGTGGAGCGGCTTCTGAACAAGGCGGACGCGCTGGGCGTGGACGCGCTGAAGCCGCGAGAGCGGCAGTTCCTGGACGTGATGCTCGAGCTCTCGACCGCGCTGGCATAGGCGTCACTCGGCTCGGAGCGCATCGAGCGGGTCCGCGCGCAACGCGCGCCAGACCGGCACGAAGCTGGCGGCCGCGGCGATGAGCGTGAAGAGCGCGACGGCGCTGCCGAGCGCGATGGGATCGAAGGGACTGACGCCGTACAGAGCCGCGGCGATTCCGCGTCCCGCCGCGAGGGCGCCGGCAACACCGATGGCGACGCCGATTCCCGCCAGTCGCAACCCCTCCCCGACGACGAGCCGCGAGACGTCGCGCCGGCTGGCGCCAATGGCGATGCGTACGCCGATCTCCTTGCGCCTGCGTGCCACGGAAAACGCGATGATGCCGTAGAGGCCAATGGCCCCGAGGCCGAGGGCAAAGAGGCTGAACGTCCCGAGCAGCGTCGCCAGTATTGACCACTGGAGTAGCGACTCGTCGACAACGTCACGCATCGGCCGGAACATCGCGGGCAGGTCGGCGTCGATCGAATTCAGCGCCTGTCGCGCCGCCGGGATCGCGGCGGCGGGGTCGAGGCGAGTCCGCGCGACGACGAACTGCCGGCGCAGGGGCGAGCTCGCGGCCGGCGTATAGACCTGCGGCGAAAATGAAGCCGTTATCTCGTCGTGGCGCACGTCGTCCACAATGCCGACGACACGATGCAGCGGCTCATCGTTGCGCAGGCGGATGCGCCGACCGATGGCGTCCCCGCCAAGGATGTCGCGGGCGAACGAGCGGCTGACGACGGCGATCGGCTCACCCGTCGCGATATCGGAGTCCAGGAGGTCCCGCCCGTCCAGGCGTGTTATCTCC
>JBFJPA010000332.1:0-5801 GCA_041617355.1 Longimicrobiales bacterium | reverse complement strand
TTCGGCCGCTGGGGCCGTCCGGACTACTCCTTGTTGAACGTCTCGCCCGACTCCGCGGGCGGACTCACGGCGGACGCCGGCTTGGGCGGCTGGATCTGCTGATCCGACGCGGGCGGCCGATCGATGTCGTGCTTGATTTCGTTCATCGACCGCCGGAATTCCCGAATTCCCTTCCCCAGACCCGACCCCAGTTCCGGCAGCCGCTTCGCGCCGAAGACGAGCAGGAGCACGACCATGATGAAGATCATCTCCGTCGGCCCGAGCGAGAACGGCATGTTGGACTCCTTGAAAAGGCTAGAACCAGGAACGCATCACGAGCCCGACGAGCAGGATGCCGACGAGGCTCAATGCGTTCAGGTTAACCGTCAGCGGACCGATCACGAACGCGACGGCGATCAGGTCGATGCTCAGCGGCCCGAGAGATGCCGATATGGCTGTCGTCAGGAACTGGCGCGCGGCGCTCTCCGGCATGAACAGCACGGCCACCTTCGTGAACAACGCGCCCAGGAACAGCCCGACCACGAGAGCCCAGAACATCCGCGGCAGCGAGCCACGGCGCGCGCCCATCATGCTACCGTTAGCCACAGTTCAGGTTCCTCCCGGGCCCCGGGGCTCCGCACGGGTTCATTGGCGTCGGTGAACGACATATGAGACGGCATCGCGCAGGGCCTCCGCCGCTGCGCCATCCGGGATGCCGGCCAGCGCGTCGGCCGCCCGATCGCCGTACTCTTCGGCTTTTGCCACAGCGTAGTCGATGCCGCCGTGGTCCCGCACGATCTCGACGATCCGGGCGATGCCTTCGTCGGTAGCGACCGGTTCCGCGAAGAAGATCTCGACCTCGGCTCGCGCGGCCGCCGACATCGTGCTGAGCGCATGGATCAGGGGCAACGTGACCTTGTGCTCACGCAGGTCGTGGCCCGTCGGCTTGCCCGTCGTCGCCGTCACCTCGTTGTAATCGAGAAGGTCATCGGCGATCTGGAAGGCCATGCCGAGGGCGTGGCCGAACCGCGCGAGCGGCTCGCGGAACTGTTCATCGCCGGCGGCCGAGCCCAGCTCGCACGCCGCCGACATGAGTGATGCCGTCTTGCTGCTGATCAGGCGGTAATAGTCGGCCGCACTGAAACGCAGCGCATCGTGCGAAGCCAGCTGCCTCAGCTCTCCCACGCTCATCTCGTTCGCGGCACGGGCCAGCACGTCGATGAAGTCCACGTTCCCGATCCGGGCCAACTCCATGACCGAACGACTGTAGAGATAGTCCCCCATGATGACCGCGGTCTGGTGATTCCAGAGCGCGTTCACCGTCGGCATGCCTCGACGCAGGACGGAATGGTCCACTGCATCGTCGTGCACCAGCGTCGCCAGGTGAACCAGCTCCACGATCGCGCCGAGCGTCACGGCGCGGGTATCGGGCCGGCCGCCCACGGCGTTCGACAGCAACAGCAACGTGGGCCGGAACAGTTTCCCGCGAGACCACAGCAGGTGGTCGTTCACCTCGTTGACGCCGGGGAAATCGGCGAGCACGATCCTGCGCAACTCGGCCACGACGGGGTCGAGCAGGTCGCGCACGGGGCGCTGAATCTGCGAGAGCTTCGGTGTCTGCGTGCGGAGCATATCCGCTCACTCATTCATTCGAGCGGCGGAAGCTACCTCGTCCGCGGCCGGCCTGTCAAAGCCGCAGGACGCGGTCCTGCACGTCCTCGAAGCGAATGTCCAGGCCCATGACCCGCTCGTAGGCATCGCGCGCCGAGTGCGTCTGGCCGAGCGCCTCGTAGGCCCGTCCGAGGTGGTAGTAGACGGCGATCAGCTCGAGCTCGTCTCGATGCTCGAACTGGAGTGCCCGGCTCAGGACCTTGACGGCAATGTTGTGCTGGTCCTTGAGAATGAAGCACTGGCCCAGTTCCTCGAAGACCTTCAGACGGTCCTGGCCGGCACGCAAGGCGATCTGGAACTCACTGATCGCGTCATCGATGAGGCCCATTTCCTTGAATGCCAGGCCCAGATCGTAATGGCTGCCGGCGTCGTTCTCGGGGACGTGCTCGGCGAGCTTCGCGCGGAACTCCTTCAGGAGCTGCGCGAAGTCGTGGTCCTCATCCCCCGTCGGCTCGCTTTCCTGGATGAAGAAGCGCGTGGTCTCCACGCGGTCCTCTTCGGGGGCGAGCAATGCGTACAGATCGACGTATTCGTCGGACGCTGCGACGGGAGAGCCCACGCTGGAGGGCGCGCTCGCCTCGCGGCTCGTGAACTCCGGCTCGACCGGAGTCGACGCCGCGGCGCGATCGCCGAGGAGCGGTAGCCGTTCGTCCTCGCCGGCGTCCTCTGCCTCACCGATGAGCGGCAGCGCGGCAGGCCCATCTGCGTCCGCGTCGGCAACCTCGTCGGCCGCGTGCGCCATGCGCTCGAGCGTGTCGTCCCGCCCGGTTTCGAGGCCGGGAAGCGTCGTCGATCCGACGTCGGCGAGCGCGCCGTCATCACTGAGTTGGGTCTGGACGAACCCCTCGAGCATGCCGTCCGACGGCGTGTCCGGTGCCTCCGTATCGTCGCCTGTCGGCGAGGCGAGCGGTGCGTCGCCGAAGGTCGGCAGGGCGGGCGTCCCGGCCTCCGCCGGCCGCAGCGGCGCGATCGGCGCGACGGCATCTTCCTCGCCGAAGTCGGGGCCGTTCTCGAACAGCTCGAGCGCCTCTTTTCGGACAGCCTCCGCGGCGTCGGCGTCGCCGGCCCGGACGTGGGTCGCGTAGGCGCGGCGGAATTCGTCGATCCCTTCCGTGTCACGCTGGTACGCGTGCAACTGCCTGCCAAGGTGCAGCCGGACGTCGGGGTCGTCGGAGATGCCGGCGAAATCGTCGAGCGCGCTGAAGGCCTCATCGAGCTGCCCCGACTTGAACATCCGATCGGCGAACTCCAGGTACCAGCGCCGCGCGTCCGTCAGGAATCCTTGTCGCGCGCAGAACTGGCCCAGCTTGCGGAACAGGCCGAGCCGAGTCGGTTGATACCGGAGCGCCTTGTTGCACAGGGCGATCGCGTTGTTGAAGAGGCCGGCGTCCGCGTACTGGTCGGCCGCCTGCTCGTAGTATTTGACGGCCTCGGCCGGCTGGCCCAGGCGGATGTACAGGTCACCGACGCGGTTGTAGAGCGGCAGGTCGGCCTCTCCGACGCCGTCCTCGTCCGCGCCCCCGCGCAGAACTTGCAGGTAGAGGTGGATTGCGCGCTCCCACTCTTCCCGCTGCTCGAGCTTCCGCGCCTCGTCCTTGAGTTTGCTGGCTGACTTCATTCCCCTCCTGGTGGAGCCGTCGACCGCTCGACCCTCCGACTGGCGAGGTGCTCCAGCACCCGGCGGGTCAGCAGTCGGTCCTTCGCTCCCGGCTCCAGACGGAGCCGTTCCTGTGCCGCGGACATCACGAGTGCATCCGGCAACAGCCCGATGATCTCAGTCTCGGCCACTCGCCCGCCTTCTTCCTCAAGCAGGCGCTCCAGCCGTCCGTAGACCTCCATCGGCGAGACAGCCTCCGGATCTTCGAGATTCATCGAGATCTGGATAACCCGCCGCGAGGGCAGTTCGAAGGCCAGCGCTCGGACGCCCCTAGGGCCGCCCCCGCGCTCCCGCAGCCGCGCCGCCACTCGCTTCGCCGCCGCCAGGTCGACGCCTTCACTGATGACGTTCCAGGCCAACAGCACATCGCGGGCACCCACGCACGTCGCGCCCGCCGTCGGGTGGGCACCAACGTGGTGCCACTCCGCTGGCAACGCATCGGGCACACGGCCCTCGGGCCAGCCCGCGACCAATCGTTCGTATCCGCCTCGCCGCAAATCCGCCAGCCGCCGGCCCGGCGGGTCGGAGGCCTCGCCGTAATAGAAGATCGGCACGCCGGCCTCGCGGACGATGCGGCCGCCCGCGCGGTGCGCGACAGCGCGCGCGTCCGCCAGGGTCAGGCCGACGAGGGGAACGAACGGCAGAACATCCACCGCCCCGATCCGGGGGTGCACGCCACGGTGCCGCCTCAGGTCAATTCGCTCGACGGCCACCCGGACACCCGCCAGGGCCGCCTCTTCGACGACGTCGGGGGGGCCGACCGCCGTCACCACGGACCGGTGGTGATCGGCGTCCATGTGCCAGTCGAGCACGTCCGCACCGGCCTCACGCATCGCATCGACGATGGCGAGCACGATGGATCGGTCGCGTCCCTCGCTGAAGTTCGGCACCGCCTCGAGCAGAGGGGCGGTCATTCCGCCCGAAGATAGGCCGGCGCCAAAACCGTCACAAGCGCTCGGCGACTTGCTTGCCGCGCCTCCACACGCCTCCGATTCTCGGCCAGCCGAAGTGGTACGGGATCTCGCGATGGTCTTCGACGTCCCAGAGAATCAGGTCACCGGGCGCGTCGACGACGAGCCGGCCGCGGCCGTCCTCCAACTGCAGTGCACGCGCGCCGCCCGCCGTCGCGGCGACGATCGCTTCGAGCGGCGTCAGCCCCATCAACGAACACGCGAACATCAGGACCAGCGGCATGCTCGGCGATGGCGCAGAGCCCGGGTTGAAGTCCGTGGCGAGCGCGATGCGGGCGCCTGCGTCGAGCAACCGCCTGGCCGGTGCAAACTTCGTCTTGCCGAGAAAGACCAGAGTGGCCGGCAGCAGTGTCGCGACCGTGCTCGAGTCGGCGAGCGCCGCAATGCCGGCATCACTCACTGCTCCCAGATGATCGGCAGAAGCCGCGCCAAGTGAAGCGGCGAGTTCCGCGGCGCCGGAATTCTCCAGCTCATCGGCGTGTAGCTTGGGCACGAGC
Organism: Longimicrobiales bacterium; assembly: GCA_041617355.1. GTDB lineage: Bacteria > Gemmatimonadota > Gemmatimonadetes > Longimicrobiales > RSA9 > JBFJPA01. The sequence continues at coordinate 1,026 of JBFJPA010000332.1, read as the reverse complement.
CCGTGGGCCAAGCCGGCCTCGAGGACGCGTCGCGCCGTCTTCGGCCCGAACACGCCCGGCTCCATGAAGATGTCGCAGAAGCGAGCGAGGCCCGCTGCGGCAACTGCGGGGATCATGACCGAGGCCACGTGCTCCGCGTAGCCCTCCTCCCCGCCAGGAAACCCCGGCGGGACTTCGTGGGCCCCGAGAAACGTCGGCACGAGGTCGAGTGGCCCTTCCCGGGCCAGACGTTGAACGACGCGCAGCATCTTGATCTCGGCGTCCGTCTCCAGCCCGTAGCCGCTTTTCACCTCGGCCGTCGTCGTGCCCAGCCGGAGCATGCGATTCAGGCGCGGCCGCGTCAGGGCGACGAGCTCGTCTTCGGAGCGGGCTCGGACATCGCGGACGGAGGCGTGGATCCCGCCGCCCCGCCGCGCGATCTCCATGTACGGCAGGCCGCGGCTGCGCATCTCGTATTCCGCGGCGCGGTGGCCTCCGAACACGGCGTGAGTGTGCGAATCGACGAAGCCCGGCGTGAGCACACCGCCGCCGCAATCCACGAGGGGCAGCCCTACGAATCGAGGTCGCAGGGAAGACTCCGGACCGATGTCGACGATGCGTCCATCGGAGACGGCGACGGCCGCATGTTCGAGCACCGAAGCGGCGGTCGTGTCTTCGCAGGTGATGACCTGGCGAACCCCGACGAACAGGGCGCTCCCGGGCGTCACCGGGCCGCGTCCCGCCAGAGCCGCGCGAAGAGGCCGGCGCGCACCAGCGCCTCAGCTGCACGGAAGTCCGGGGCCAGCTCCCGATCGGTGCCCAGCGCCGGCACCTGCTCACGCAGGAGGCCGTACGCTCGCTCGACGCCGACACCCGCGCGCAGCGGGCGCAGGAACTCGAGGCCCTGCGCTGCGGTCACGAGCTCGATGGCGAGAATGGACTCGAGCAGGCCGACGGCCTCTCGTGCCTTGAGCGCGGCGCCCACGCCCATGGAGACGTGGTCCTCCTTGTTGGCATCGGTCGGCACGCTGTCGACGCTCGCCGGGT
>JBFJPA010000331.1:0-5804 GCA_041617355.1 Longimicrobiales bacterium | reverse complement strand
TCCGCTCTGGCGTCCAAGGCCACGGGCTTCCCGATCGCCCGCATCGGCGCCAAGCTCGCCGTGGGCTACCGTCTGGACGAGCTGCCCAACGACATCACGAAGACGACACCGGCCTCCTTCGAGCCGGTGCTCGACTACGTCGTGGTCAAGATCCCGCGCTTCGCGTTCGAGAAGTTCCCGTCCGCGAACCCGGTCCTGGGCGTCCAGATGAAGGCCGTGGGCGAGGTGATGGCGATCGGGAGGACGTTCAAGCAGGCGTGGCAGAAGGGCCTGCGCGGGCTGGAGACGGACCGGGCCGGGTGGGTGTCCAGCGCGCGCCTCGACGATGACGGACTGGCGGACGAAGCCATCGATACGCTGCGGGCTGCGCTGCGCCGGCCCACCTCGGAGCGGCCGTTCCAGATCAAGCGCGCGTTCATGGCCGGCCTGTCCGTCGAGGAGATCCACGAACTCACCGCCATCGATCCCTGGTTCCTGGCTCAGCTCGAGGAACTCTGGCACGCCGAGCAGGACTGGGCCGCGGGCCAGCCGGACGACGCCCGCCTGCGCCACATGAAGCGGCTGGGCTTCTCGGACCGGCACCTGGCCATGATCCGCGGCGTGGACGAGGACAGTGTGCGGGAGCACCGGCACGGCGCGGGGATCCGGCCGACGTACCACATGGTCGACACCTGCGCGGGCGAGTTCCCGGCGGCGACACCGTACCTCTACTCGTCGTACGAGGACGAGAGCGAGGCGCCCGCCTCCGACCAGCCCAAGATCATCATCCTGGGCAGCGGCCCCAACCGCATCGGGCAGGGCATCGAGTTCGACTACTGCTGCGTGCAGGCGTCGCTCGCGATCCGCGAGGCCGGCATCGAAGCCATTATGGTCAACTCGAACCCGGAGACGGTCTCCACCGACTTCGACATCTCCAGCAAACTGTACTTCGAACCGCTCACGCTCGAGGACGTGCTCGAGATCGTCGAGCGGGAAAAACCGATCGGCGTCATCGTGCAGCTGGGCGGTCAGACGCCCCTCAAACTGGCCAAGCCGCTGGAACGGCTGGGCGTGCCCATCGTGGGCACGTCCGTCGATGCCATCGATCGGGCCGAAGACCGTGACCGCTTCGCGGCGCTGTGCCGAGCCATCGGCGCGCGCGTGCCCGACAACGGCATGGCCAGCGACGTGGACGAGGCGGCGCAGATCGCGACACGCATCGGCTACCCCGTGCTGGTCCGGCCTTCGTACGTGCTGGGCGGACGCGCCATGGAAATCGTCTACGATGAGCCGTCCCTGCGCGGCTTCTTCGACAAGGCCGCGCAGGCCGCACCCGGCCACCCCGTGCTCGTCGACCACTTCCTCGAAGATGCGTTCGAGGCCGATGTCGACGCGCTCTCCGACGGCGAGGACACCGTCATCGCCGGCATCATGCAGCACATCGAGGACGCCGGCGTGCACTCCGGCGATTCCGCGTGCGTGCTGCCCCCGTACCGGTTGAAGGACCGCGACCTGGATACGATGCGCGCGCTGACCCGGCGGTTCGCCAGCGAGCTGGGTGTCGTCGGGCTCATCAACGTCCAGTTCGCCGTGCACGACGGCATCGTGTACGTCCTCGAGGTCAACCCGCGCGCCTCCCGCACCATCCCGTTCGTTTCCAAAGCGACGGGCATCGCCTTCGCGCGCCTCGCGGCCCTGGTCATGGCGGGAAAGAAACTGCGCGACCTCGAAGTCCCCGACGAGCCCGCCGTGCCCGGGATCGCCGTCAAGGAGGCCGTCTTCCCCTTCAACAAGTTCGATGTCGACGTGATCCTCGGCCCCGAAATGCGCTCCACGGGCGAGGTCATGGGCTTCGACGAGTCGTTCGGCATGGCATTCGCCAAAGCCGAAATCTCGACCGGCGTGCCGCTGCCGGCGGAAGGCACCATCGCCGTCACGGTCAACGACCGGGACAAGGCGGAGGTCACACCCATCGTGCGCCGGTTCCACGACCTGGGCTTCCGGGTCCTGGCCACCGAAGGGACCTGGAAGTTCCTGCGCTCGCGCGGCATCCCCGCCGAGCGCGTGTTCAAGGTCGGGGAGGGCCGCCCCAACATCCTGGACGCGCTGATCAGCGGCGAGATCGACCTGCTCATCAACACGCCGCTCGGCAAGAAGTCGCAGTTCGACGACTACGCGATGCGGCGCGGCGCAATCACCCGCAAGGTGCCCTACTGCACGACCCTGTCCGCCGCGTCCGCGGCCTGCGATGCGGCCATCGCGCTGCGCTCACGGACCCCCCAGGTCAAGACCCTGCAGGAGCGGTTCCGCATCGCCCCGGCCGCCGAGCCGGCCGCCCACGCCGCCAGCGGCAGTCCGGGCAGCTGAGCCGGCCGGGTCGGTGGTCCGGCCGCCAGAGCGGTCGCGCCCCCGGATCCGGGCGCCCAACCGGAGCCGTGCGCGGCCCCGGGCCCGCCCCCGAAAGCGCTCTTGCGGCCCGGCGTGGCCCCCGATATGGTGTCGCGTTCGCGGGACCGGCCGGGGGCAACCTGTATACAGGGATGCATCCGTCACGATCGACGACGGTGAAACGTTCATCAACGGTCGTACCACATTCTGTCACTCGATCCACGCGTACGCGCGCTCCCGGCACGCGTACGCGGGCGACGTCTCGGGCCGGGTCCGCAGCAGAATCGCTTCCACCCATGAGGAGAACGGCGATGGCGAATCGAACCAATCCCTTCCGACGGTGGGGTTTGTTTACCGGCTGCCTGGGCGCGTTAGCCGCGCTCGCGCTGCTGGCCGCCCCGGCGGCAGCCCAGACCGGCACGGTCACCGGTACGGTCACCGACCGGGCCACGAACCAGCCGCTCAACGGCGTGCAGGTCTCCGTCGTGGGGACCAGCCGCGGCGGGCTGACGGACGGCCGCGGGCGGTTCCTGATCCCCGGCGTGCCGGCGGGTCAGCAGACGGTGCAGGCCGTGTTCATCGGGTACCGTACGGACCAGCAGACGGTCACGGTAACGGCGAACGGGACGGCCACGGTCGACTTCGGCCTCGCGGTAAGCGCGATCTCGCTCGAAGAGGTCGTCGTGACCGGCACGGGCGGCGCCGTCGAGCGGCGTCAGCTGGGTGCGACGGTCGCCTCGGTGGACGTGACCAAGATCCAGGAGACGGTCCCGGTCGCCGACGTCGGACAGGTGCTGCAGGCCCGCATCCCGGGCGTGCGTTCGATCGGCACCGTCGGCGGCGTGGGCGCGAGCCGTGACCTGCGGATCCGCGGCACGTCCAGCTTCAGCCTCGGCCAGCGGCCCGTGATCTACATCGACGGCGTCCGCATCGACACGCGGCAGAGCGAGTGGGGCACGTCGCTCGGCTCGTGCTGCTCGTTCAGCGGCGGCGCGGGCGAGGATCGTCTGGGCGACCTGAACCCGAACGACATCGAGCGGATCGAGATCGTGAAGGGCCCGGCAGCCGGCACGCTTTACGGCTCCGAGGGCACGAACGGCGTGATCCAGATCTTCACGAAGAAGGGCCGCAGTGACAGCGCGCCGCGCTGGTCGTTCGGCGCGACGGGCGGCTTCCAGGAGTACCGGGGCAACTTCCAGACCAAGCAGTGGCCCAACTTCGTCGGGCCCGATGGCCTGCGTGCGTTCGACGCGAACGAGACGCTGCGCGAGAAGGGCCCGTACGGCTCGGCGGACGTGACGGTGCAGGGCGGCGGCAACGCCGTCACGTACTTCGTGTCCGGCGGCTACATCGACGAGCAGGGCTCGGTGCAGCCCAACTGGTCGCGGCGCGGCAACCTGCGCCTCAACCTGCACTGGCTGCGCGGCGAGAAGTGGAGCTTCGACGTCACGTCCGCGTTCACGCGCAACCGGATCGCGTCGCTGCAGTCGGGCAACAACTGGGTGTCGCTGCTGGGCAACGCGATCCTGGGCAACCCGACCAAGGCGTGCAGCCGCAGCGCGAGCTGCCCGAACGAGTCGCGGCCGTACGGCGAGCCGTGGGTCTCCGTCGAGGCGATCAAGGCGATCGAGACGTTCGACGACGCCGTGCGCTGGACGGGCGGCGGCACGATCAACTACAGCATGACGGAGAACTTCTCGCACAAGTTCCAGATCGGCCTGGACCAGGTGAACGAGGAGAAGATCCGCTTCTCGCCGTTCGACTTCCCGTACGTCTACATCCCGGCGGGCGAGAAGGCACTGGGCTACCGCAATTCGCAGACGGTGACGGCCGACTATCTGAGCACGCTGCGCTTCGAGCTGTCGGATCAGCTGACGACGAACCTGTCGTTCGGCGCGCAGGGCTTCTGGGACACGGAGCGGCGCAACTTCGCGGTGGGCCGTGGCTTCGCGGCACCGGGCGTGAGCACGGTGGGCGCGGGTACGGTGCGGGAAGCGACCGAGGTCTTCATCGAGGAGATCCAGGTCGGGTTCTACGGCCAGAGCCGCGTCGCCTTCCAGGACAAGCTGTTCCTGACGGCCGGCGTGCGCGTGGACGGGAACAGCGCCTTCGGTGACAACTACGGGCTGCAGACGTACCCGAACGTGCAGCTGTCCTACGATGTGACGAACGAATCGTTCGTGCCGAGCTTCATCACGCAGCTGCGTGTGCGCGGCGCGATCGGCACGTCGGGCCTGGCGCCCGGCGCGTTCGACAAGTTCCAGACGTTCTCGCCGCTGACGGTGCTGGACGACCAGAGCGGCGTGCAGCCGGCCACGCAGGGCAACGACCAGCTCTCGCCCGAGAAGACGACGGAGTTCGAGGGCGGCTTCGAGATGGGCTTCCTGAATGACCGCGTGGGCATCGAGTTCACGGCCTACAAGGCGATCACGAAGGACGCGCTGGTCAGCGCGCAGGTGCCGCCCAGCCAATCGTTCGGGTCGTCGCCGCGCTCGAACATCGGCGAGCTGCAGAACCGCGGCTGGGAGGCCTCGCTGCGCGTCACGCCGGTCGAGTCGCGCTCCCTGCGCTGGTCGACCGACCTGCGCCTGGACGGCAACGAGAACGAGATCACCGACCTCGGCAGAGATCTTTCGGCCGACACGGCGTTCACGCGCCTGGGCAGCCTCTACCTGGGCCTGCCGGTCCGGCACCGCCGGGCACGCGTCCCGGTGGCGTTCGATGCCAACCTGATCCGCCACACCAGCTCGGACACGGCGATCTACATCGGGCCGTCCCTGCCCACGTTCAACCTGTCGCTGGGCAACGAGCTGACCCTCGGCGCGTTCCGCCTGTACGGGCTGGTGACGCACGAGAGCGGCGCGTACTTCGGCAACTCGGACCGGCCGTACCGCGTCCGGTTCCGCACGGGTGACGAGTACCTCGGCCTGCTCGACTACTCGAAGTGTCCGACCAGTGCTGCCGGCTACGACTGCAGGAACGAGCAGCAGATGCGGACTTTCAAGTCGGACTCGCTGTTCGACTACATGAACCGCTTCTCGACGGAGGACTCGCGCGACAACTGGCGTCTGCGCGAGGTGACCGTGACATGGACGATGCCTGACGCCTTCACGAGCCGGTTCGGCTTCGGCCGCACCGTGCTGACGCTGGCGGCGAAGAACGTGATGTGGTGGGATGACTGCAACTGCATGGATCCGAACATGACGTATCTGGGCGGCGCCGACTTCGGCGAGTCCGCCGGGTTCCTGGCCATGCCGCAGGCAAGGCAGTTCCTGTTGAGTCTGCGCACCACGTTCTGAGGCGGGTCGTGCGGGTGGGTGGCTCCGGCCGCCCACCCCCCCCCCACGACCCGCCTCAGAACGTGGTGCGCAGACTCAACAGGAACTGCCTTGCCTGCGGCATGGCCAGGAACCCGGCGGACTCGCCGAAGTCGGCGC
>JBFJPA010000330.1:0-5832 GCA_041617355.1 Longimicrobiales bacterium | reverse complement strand
GCGTCGCCTACGACCGGATCGACGGGCGGGGCGTCATCTACGTCGTCACGCCGGGGTTCTTCCTGCACGCGCTCGACGCCGGGACGGGACGGCCGGTTACGATGTTCGGCACGAACGGCACGGTCGACCTGCTCGCCGACCTCGGCTACCCGTACCATCCGACCGAGGGCCTGCCGCCCGAAGTCGGCTACATCACGAATTCCTCGTCGCCCATGATCGTGAACGGCGTCATTGTCGTGGGCAACTCGCACGAGCAGGGCTATTACCAGACGCGCAAGGAGAACGTGCCCGGCCACATCCTGGCCTATGACTCGCGCACCGGGAAGCACCTCTGGAAGTTCAACGTGATTCCGAAGCCCGGTGAGTTCGGTCACGACACGTGGGAAAACGACGCATGGTCGTACACGGGCAACGTGTCCGCGTGGGCGCCCATGTCCGCGGACCCGGAGCTGGGCATCGTCTACATCCCGACGGATCCACCCACCAACGATTACTTCGGCGGATTCCGGCCGGGCGCGAACCTGTTCTCGACGAGCATCCTGGCCCTGGATGTAAAGACGGGGCGTCGGGTGTGGCACTTCCAGACGGTGCACCACGATCTGTGGAACTACGACAACCCGATGTCGCCGCACCTCGTCGACATCACGGTGGACGGCCGGCGCATCCCGGCGCTGGTCCAGACGACGAAACAGAGCTGGGCGTACGTGTTCGACCGGCGCACGGGCGAGCCGGTCTGGCCCATTGTCGAGCGGCCCGTGCCGCAGTCAGACGTGCCGGGTGAGAAGACGTATCCGACGCAGCCGTTCGTGACCAAGCCGGCCGCGTACGAGATGCAGGGCCTGACCGAGGATGACCTCATCGATTTCACGCCCGAGCTGCGCGCCAAGGCGCTCGACGTCATCAAGCGGTTCCGCATTGGTCCCCTCTTCAACCCGCCCGCAGTACCGAAGGCCGATGGCACGGGTGTCTCGATCCACTGTCCGGGCGCGAACGGCGGCACGAACATCCCGGGTGGCTCGGTGGTGGACCCGGAGACCGGCATCCTGTACGTCGCGTCGACGAAGGGGTGCAGCGCACCCGTGCTGCGTCCTGGCAAGGATCTCGATCCCGGCGCAACGATGGACTACGCCACGCAGGGACCTGGCGGCGTCGGTGGCGTGGATGGACTGCCGCTGTACAAGCCGCCGTACGGCCGGATCACGGCGATCGATCTGAACACGGGCGAGCACCTGTGGTGGATCCCGAACGGGGACACGCCCGACAACATCAAGAACCACACTGCACTGCGCGGCCTGAACATCCCGGTGACGGGCAAGGGCACGCACGCCACGGCGATTGTGACGAAGACGCTGCTCATCTACGGCGAGGGCCGGGGCGGCTCGCCGCTCATGCACGCCGTCGACAAGCGGACGGGCAAGGAGCTGGCGACGGTCGAGCTGCCGGCCCCGACCAACACGGCGCCGATGACGTACATGCACGCCGGCAAACAGTACATCGTCGTCGCGATCGGCAGCGGCCGACACCCGGGCTCGCTCGTGGCGCTGCGACTGCCCTGAGCGATCCGAACCTGAGCGGCTGCCGGCGAAACGACGTCGGCAGCCGCGCGTCATCCACCGATTCTCCGGGAGCACGGTGCCGTGAACGAAGCAGAGCGTCCCTCTGCCGGGCTGGTCCGCGCGGTCACGCGCTGGGAGCTGGTCGGCCTCGGCATCAACGACGTCGTCGGCAGTGGCGTCTACCTGCTGCCGGCCGCCGCGGCAGCCTTGCTCGGCGCGACCAGTCTGCTCGCCGTCATCCTCGCCGGCCTCGCCGTCGCGCTGCTCGTGCTCTGCTTTGCCGAAGCGTCCAGCTACTTCGACGAGCCGGGCGGCGGCTACCTGTACACGCGCGAGGCGTTCGGCCGGTTCATCGGCTTCGAAGTGGGCTGGATGACGTGGCTCGCGCGCGTCGCCTCCGTCGCATCACTGTCCAACGGGTTCGCGCTCGCGACGGGGTTCCTCTGGCCCGCCGCGTCAGCCGAGTTCTGGGCACGCGCCCTCGTCATCACGGTCCCACTCGCGCTGCTGACCTGGATCAACGTCGTGGGCGTCAAAGCCGGTGCGCGTACGGCCGTCGGTCTCGTCATCGCGAAGATGCTGCCGCTCGCCATCTTCGTCGTGGTCGGTCTCTTCTTCATGAACTGGGACCAGGTCTTCGCGTTCGAGACGCCGCGGCCCGGCGTGCTCGGCGAAACGGCACTGTTGCTGCTCTTCGCGTACGCCGGCTTCGAAAACACACCGGCGGCAGCCGGCGAGTACCGCGACCCCAAGCGCAACGTGCCGTTCGCGCTACTCGTCATGATCCTCATCATCACGGCGACGTACACGGCCGTGCAGGCGGTCGCGCTCGGCACGCTGCCGGGTCTGGCACAGGCCGAGTCGCCGCTTGCCGAAGCCGCCGCCCGCTTCATGGGCGGCGCGGGCGCCATGCTCATGACGATCGGCGCGATGATCTCGATCGAAGGCAACGTCGGCAACACGACGTTGATCGGCCCGCGCTACCTGTTCGCGCTGGCCGAGGATGGCTACGGCCCGAAGGCGCTGGCCCGCGTGCACCCGAAGTACCACACGCCGGCACTCGCGATCATCACACAGTCCAGCGTGTCGCTCGTGCTCGCGCTGTCCGGCTCGTTCGTGCAGCTCGCCATGCTCTCAGTCATCGCACGCCTGGCCACGTACATCGGCACGGCCGCCGCCGTGCCGGTGCTGCGCAAGCGCTTCCGGGACCGGACCGATGCCGTGCGCCTGCCCGGCGGCCCGATCATCCCGATCCTGGCCTTGCTGCTGTGCCTCGTGTTCCTGTCCAGTACGACGCGCTACAACCTGATCGCCGGCGCCATCGCGCTGGTGGTCGGTGTGGTCATTTACCAATTCCGGCGGGAAGGGACTGCCCACAGAGTCGTCTGATCGCTGGCTGATCGCCTTTCCGCTAGTTGTCCGGTGCGGCTCGGTGGCCGTGCCGGACACCGTCTCGTGCTCCGCGTGCCGCAACGCTCCTCTTCGTCGTCGCGATGGTTCTTCGCCGGCCAACCCTGGAGGTCGCGATGTTCAAGTCGCTCGGTGTCCTCGTCATCCACGGCATGGGCGATCATCGCCCGAATTTCGCCGATCGGCTGATTCGCCATCTCAACAAAGGCCTGGGAAAGCTGAAGTCCAGAGTGGTCTTCCAGGCGTGTCACTGGTCACCGATCTTGCAGGCGCAGCAGGACATCACGTGGCAGCGCATGGTCGACGGCGGCCTTCGCATGGATCTGAGGCGCCTGCGCCGCTGGATCATCAGTGCGCTCGGCGATCCCGCGACTTACCTGTCCGGCTTCTTCAAGGACGATCGGCCCGTCTACGCCGAGATCCACGAGCGGGTGCGGTCGAGCCTGCAGGCACTCGAGCCGAACCTCGACCCGGCGGGCCGGAAACCGCTCATGGTGCTGGCGCACTCGCTCGGCAGCGTCATCTTCAGCAACTACATCTGGGACCAGACCCACGAGGCGGTCATCGGCAAGACGCCCTTCGAGAAGACCGAGACGCTGACGTCGTTCATCACCTATGGATCGAACATCCCGCTCTTCCTTCCGCCTGCACCGCCCACGAAGTGCATCCGCTTCCCGTCCGACAAGCTGCCACCGGAGCTCGCTGCTGTGGCCGCCTGGGATAACCTGTACGACCCCGACGACGTGCTCGGGTACCCCCTCGCCGACGTCTGGGATGAAACGCAGGGCACGGTCATTCACGATCGGACCATCAACGTCGGACCGTGGCCCAAGTCGGGAACGCCCCTCGCGCACACGTCCTACGATGCCGACGCTGACTTCGTCGATGTCGTCGTGGATCGAATGAAGAAGATTCTCGCGGTCAGCTGAGTCGTGTCAGGGACGGTGGCCCGTTGCCCTGCGCGGATTCGTTCGCGAGCGCATCACTGGCCAGGGTTGCGTAGTACGAAGCGCCGAGACGTTGGAAGATGTCGCGTGCGCGCGATAGTGCCCGTGCATCGCCCTGTCCGTGGCGGCCCAGCTCGAGCAGGGCTCGCGCACGTTCGAACGGCATGGCCTTCTTGATGGCGATGCGCTCCGCCTTCTGCCATGCATTGACGGCCTGACGATACCGGCCGTGGTGCCAGTGCAGCAGGCCGCGCAGGATCCAGACGCGAGGGCGAACGTTCCAGAAGTTGCGTGACAGACCGTGCAGCAGCTTGCAGCCGCGGCGGGCGCGGGCCTCGAGTCCGCTCCGGTTGTCCCGGGCGAAAGCGCTGCTCGTTTCCAGTACGGACAGGTAGACGTCGACGGCCGAGGCACAGAAATCGACCCAGTGGTAGCCGGTCGGTGCCTGCCGTCGGACCATGTCGACGACGACATCGGCAGCTTCGACGGCCTCTGCGTGCCGACCCTGCCGCAGTCGTGTCATCGCAAGCGCGCGGTGTTTGTCGATCGTGCTGCTGCCGTCTGCGAGAGCCGTCGGGATCGCGAGCGCCGCCTCGAGCGCCAAGCCCGCGGCGTCCGTATCGCCACGGCCGAGGTAGGTGTCGGTCTCATCGAGCAGCGACCAGCAGAGGATCTGGGGGTTGCCGTTGCGCTCGGCGAGGGCGCGCTCGCGGGGCCACGCTTCGGCCGCCGCCGCGAAGTTGCCCTCGCAAATGTTGATCGTGGCGCGCACCACCCAGGCCTCGGCTTCGAGGTTGTAGTCGGCACGCTCGTGAATGACATCCATCGTGCGCTCGTTCGCGGCGCGCGCCGCATCCCAGTTCCCCCGCTGCGCCTCCTTCAGCGCCATGATGTTCCACACGTACGCCGCCGCTGCGTACTGTCCTTCCTTCTCGGCCATCTGGATGGCGCGGGACGTGTAGTGGTCGGCCCAGCGCGTGAAGCCGAGCAAGCTCAACAGTGTGCCGGTGTTCACGACGACGCACGCCAGCGCCGGTGAAGGCCCGGCGGCCTCGCCGACGTTGAGACCGCGCAGCGTCATGTAGACGATGCGGTCGGCCGACTCGCCATCGAGATAGTAGATCTGGCCGAGGATCTTGTAGCAGTCGACGGCCTCGTCGAGCGGCGCCTTCTCCGCAGCGCGCCGTCCCAGGAACCGCTGCGGCATGGCGACGTGTGCGAGCTGTTCGACGACCGAGCGGAGCAGTGCCCAGGTGACGGCGAGCCGGGGAGCGGGGATGGGGCGGTCGAGCAGCGCCACGGCGCGTTCCACGTGGCGGCGGCTCGTACCCAGATCACCCAGGAAGTAGTGGGCTTCGCCCAGTGCTTTCTCCCACAGCGCTCGGCGCGTGCGGTCGGCCGTCACTTCGCCGTTCTCGTGCAGGTCGATCGCCCGCTCGATGAACTGGACCGCCTCACGGAACGCGCCCGTTCGCAGCGCCTGACGTCCAGCCCGTTCGAGGTAGGTGACGGTCCGTGACGGATCGCCCGCCTGTGCCCAGTGATAGGCGAGCAGGGCGGAGTGCGGCGAAAGGTCGTTCGCATGTTCCAGCTCGAACCAGCGGGCGACGGCGCGGTGCAGCGGCTGTCGTTGTGAGTGTGTCATCAGGTCGTACGTGACGTCACGTGTGATCACGTGCTTGAAGACGTACGCCAGGTCCGGCTGCGGCGTCTCGACCTGGGTCAGGTCGAGCCCGACCAACGACTCCAGGTGCTCCGCAACGTGTCGCCGCTCCGATTCGACCGGATGTGTTTCAACGACCGTGCGCAACTGGAACACGCGCCCGATGACGGATGCCACCTTGAGGCAGAGCTGCTGTTCCGGTGAAAGTCGATCCAGACGGGCGAGGATGGCGCCCTCGACGGTCGCGGGCAGGTCG
>JBFJPA010000329.1:0-5841 GCA_041617355.1 Longimicrobiales bacterium | reverse complement strand
TCATCGGCATCGCGTTCCTGGGTGTCGCGTTGTCGGTCATCCGCCTGCGCAAGGTCTGGCCGGATGCGGCCCGGCCCTACACGATTCCCGGCGGGCTGGTCATTCCGTATACGGCTGTGGCGGGTGCCCTGTTCGTGCTGGCCGTCATGCTCGTGCCGGGCAGCCCGGCGGCGCTGGTCTGGCCGCTGGAAGCACTGATCCTGGCCGGGTGCTCGATGCTCGGGCTGTTCTTCTGGTTCGCCGGCCGCCGGGGCCGGGGCACCATCGACGAAGGAGAGCGGGCCTGGCTGATTCTCGAAGACTATGCGGCGGAAGCGCCGCGGTTCACGAAGGAGGAGGTAACCCCATGAGCATGACTGCCATCAATCCGGCGACAGGAGCGGAGATCGAAGAAGTCCCCGAGATGACATCGGGCGATGTGCGCGAGATCGTGCAGGCGGTACACCTTGCGTGGCTGGACTGGCGGACCGTGTCGTTCGAAGAGCGGGCCGTGCCCATGCGGCGCGCCGCGGCCCTGTTGCGCGATCGGGCCGCCGAGTACGGCCTGCTGATGGCGCGGGAGATGGGCAAGCCCGCGAAGGATGGCCGCGCGGAGGTCGAAAAGTGTGCGTGGGTCTGCGAGTACTACGCGGACCATGCGGCCGCATTCCTGGCGCCGGAGCCCGTGCAGACGGACGCGTCGAAAAGCTTCGTCGCGTTCCAGCCGATCGGGCCCGTGCTGGCCGTCATGCCGTGGAACTTCCCGTTCTGGCAGGTCTTCCGCTTTGTCGCGCCAGCCCTCATGTCCGGCAATGTGGGGCTGCTGAAGCACGCCTCCAATGTGCCGGGTTGCGCGCGTGCGATCGAGACGATCATCCGGGACGCCGGGTTTCCGACCGACGTATTCCGCACGTTGTTCATTTCGAACGACAAGGTTGCCGCTGTCATCGAGCATCCGCTGGTTCGCGCGGTCACGCTGACGGGCAGCACCCCCGCGGGGCGGGCCGTGGCCCGGACCGCGGGCGCCGCCCTGAAAAAGACGGTGCTCGAGCTGGGCGGATCGGATCCGTACGTGATCCTCGAAGACGCCGATCTCGACCTGACCGTGCCCGCCTGCGTGAAGAGCCGGCTCATCAACTCGGGCCAGAGCTGCATCGCGGCCAAACGCTTCATTGTCGTCGAGGCCGTCCGCGAAGAGTTCGAGCGTCGCTTCGTGGAGGGCATGAAGGCCGCTGTCGTCGGAGACCCGACGGAAGACGGTACGACGCTGGGTCCACTCGCGCGTCGCGATCTGCGCGATGAGCTGCACGACCAGGTACGGAAGAGCATCGACAAGGGCGCGCGCTGTCTGCTGGGCGGCGAGGTGCCCGCAGGTCCCGGCGCCTACTACACGCCCACGGTGTTGACCGACGTGAAGCCCGGCATGCCGGCGTACCACGATGAGCTGTTCGGGCCCGTCGCCTCGATCATTCCGGTGGCGGACGAGGCCGAGGCGATCCGTGTCGCCAACGACACCGAGTTCGGATTGGGCGCGGCGGTGTTCACGCGGGACCTGGCGCGGGGCGAGCGCATCGCGACCGAGCAGCTCGAGGCCGGCTGCTGCTTCGTCAACGCATTCGTGAAGTCCGATCCGCGCCTGCCCTTCGGCGGCATCAAGGAAAGCGGCTACGGGCGCGAGCTGTCGTCGTACGGGATCCGCGAGTTCGTCAACATCAAGACCGTGTACGTCGCGTGACCTGAGCCCGGGAGGTCGTGCCATGGCGATGCGGACCCGAGCCTGCGCGTATGCCGCATTGGCGATCGCCGTCTCGGCGTGCGAGGTGCGGCAGACAGACGTCGCGCCGGCCGACCTGCGCATCATCGACGCACACGTCCACACCGACTTCACTGGGGAGCCGGAGCCGGCGAGCGGGATCCCGGAGACGCAGCAACGCTTCCTCGAAGACCTCGCCCGCGCCGGCGTGGTCGGCGCCGTCGCACACACGGACACGGCGGGCGGCGGATACGTCGACCTGTCCGAACACGGCGTCATCCACTGCGCTGGCGTGTCGTCTACCCCTGACACGGTGCGGCTCGCGGACGGATTGCGGTCCGGCCGGTTCCGTTGCCTCAAGATCTACCTGGGCTATACGTACCGGTTTGCGACGGACTCCGTGTACGGGCCGGTGTACCGCCTCGCCGCGAACCTCGGCGTGCCCGTCGTCTTCCACACGGGCGACACGTACTCGTCGCGGGGCAAGCTGAAGTACGCGCATCCGCTCGATGTCGATGAGGTGGCCGTGGACAATCCGGACGTCACGTTCGTGATCGCACACGCGGGCTATCCCTGGTTCGAAACGGCGGCGGAGATCGCGTACAAGAACCCGAACGTCTTCATCGAGGCGTCGGCGTTCATGGTCGGCTCGCCATCCGAGGTGTCGAGCGCCTGGCTCGAGCGCTACGTCGTGCAGCCGATCGCCTGGGTCTTCGGTTACATCGAGGACCCGACGAAGCTCATGTTCGCGTCCGACTGGCCGCTGGTCGATATCGCCGGGTACGTGGACGCCTACAAGCGGGCCATTCCACAGGAGCACTGGCAGGCCGTTTTCCACGACAATGCCGCGCGCGTGTTCGGGCTGGAGCCTGCGGGCGCGGCGTCGCGCACGGCGGAGGGATCGCCGAATGGCAACCGGTGAGCGGCGCTACAGCGACCGCGAGGTCGCGCTGATCCTGCGTCGCGCGGCGGAAATGGAAGACCGGGAAGGCGTCGCGGTCACGGCCCGCGGCGTCTCGCTGCAGGAGCTCGAACAGATCGCGCAGGATGTCGGTCTGGATCCTGCCAGGATCCGGCGCGCAGCGCTGGAGCTTCAGACGCGGCGAAGCCTGCGCGAATCGACGCCGCTCGGGCCGGCGCCATCGCGCACGGCGGTCGTCGCGCTGGACGCGACGGTTGCCGGCGACGCGCTCCGCGATCTCGTACGCGTCATCGACAACGAGGTCGACTCGCCCGGCACGGTCACGGAGGCGCTCGGCGCTGTGCGCTGGACGGCGCGCGACCGATTCCTCACGACGCAGGTCGCGATCGCGCCGGCTCCCGAGGGCACGACCGTGAAGGTGCACGAGCGCATCGATCCGCGCGTGCGCGGGCTGCTGCACTTCGTGCCCGGCGGGTGGGGCGCCATCCTCGGCATCGCGATCGCGGGATCGACGGGAGTGGCCGCGCTCCCGGCCGTCGGCGTGGTCGCTGCCTGCGCGCTCGCCGGGGGCGCGGCGGGGCGGGGCGTGTGGGAGCTCCTGAGCGAGCGCAGCCGCCGGCGTGTCGACGCGCTCGCCGAAACCCTGGCGTCCGCCACCGCATCGATGCCCGATCCGAAGGTGCCGCGCTCCGACTGACTACGCGGGTGTCGGCTCCGCGCCCGCCTTGATGGCTCGCGCCGTGCGGCGGCGTCCGCGCCAGCCAGAGACCCGTGCGCCCATCCCCCGGCCTGGCCAGCGCGGCGACTCGAAGAGCAGGTAGAGCGCCGGCGTGACCGTGAGCACCAGGAACGTCGAGCTGCTCAGGCCGCCAATCAGCGCGTAGGCCAGCGCATTCCAGATGTTGGCGTTGGCGCTCTCGGCGAAAAGCACGAGGGGCAAGAGGCCGCAGATCGTCGTCATGCTCGTCATCAGGATGGGGCGGACCCGTTCGAGGGTCCCGCGCACCAGCGCCTCCTCCAACAGCAGGCCGTGCCGTCTTCGCAGCTGGTTGACGTGATCCACGAGCAGGATCGCGTTGTTCACGACGATGCCGCCCATCATGATCACGCCGATCCAGGCCTCACGGGTGAATGCGGCGTTCGTGTAGAAAAAGACGAGGAACACGCCGATCAGCGCCATGGGCACCGTCAGCAGCACGCAGAGCGGCTGACGGAGGGACTCGAACAGCGCGGCCGTCACCATGAACACGAGGATGATCGACACGGAGAGGACGCCCCAGATCGCTTGTGCCTCCTCCCGCGACCAGGCCCAGGTCTGCTGGTCTTCGATGGAATAGCCCGGAGGCAGGTCCGTCGCTGCGACCACGGATTCCTTCACCCGATCGCCTAGCTTGGACGGCCCGCGGAATTCGTAGCTGACGATGCGCTGGTACTGCTGGTTCTCCCGGATCACACGGTTCAGAACCTGGCGCTCGCGGATCTGCGCGATGTCCGCGAGCCGGACCGCCTCACCAGTCCTCGCCGGGATCAGCGTCTCGCCGAGCGCGAGCAGATCCAGCTTGTCGTAATTCGACAGCTTGACCGAGACCTCCATCTCCTCGCCCGCCACGCGGATCGTGCCCGACTGATTGCGGCCACGCACCGTGGCGGCCACGTACATGACGACCTCTTCCGCCGTCAGATCGTGTTGCGAGAGACGCGTGCGGTCGATGTCCACGACGATCTCGGTCACTTTGTCGCGCTGGAACCAGCTGCCCGCCGAATTCGTGTCCACCTCCCGGATCCGGCTGTAGCGCGTCAGGCGCTGACCCAGGTCTTCCGCGATCTCCCGGACGCGGTCGTAGTTGTAGCCCAGGATCTTGATCGAGTAGTTCGGCGCCGAGCCCCCGCCACCGCCGTAGAAGGACGGACCGTACCCGAACACGCGCACGTCCGTACCGCCGAAGAGCAGGCTGTACTGGACCATCTGCTCCTTGATGGAGACGGGCACGTTCGTGTACTTGAGGTCGTCCGGGAACTCGACACGGATGCGCCCCTGCTGCGGCAGCACCTGCGTCACGAACTTGGCGACCTCCGGCATTCGCTTCAGCTTCTCTTCGAAGAAGCGAGCCAGTTCATCCGTGCGCGAGAGCTCCTCACCGCGGGGCTGCCGGATCGAGATGTCGATGTAGGTGTCCTCGTTGAAGCCGAGCCCCCGCCAGAGCACGTTGCGCGTGACGAACTTGTCGAACAGGAAGTACGACCCACCCAGCATGGAAAGGCCCAGGACGACGGTCGCCCATGGGAACCGCAGCGAAGCGCGGACCAGCCCGCTGTAGGCGCGCACGAGCAGGATGCGTTGACCCGGCAGCGGCGCTCCGGTCGCCGTGGGCGTCGTGCCGATCGGCGCGTCATCCGCCCGCGGCCTGACCCGCGCCAGCAGCTTCGCGCCCAGGGACGGAATGAAGCTGAACGCGACGAACAGGCTGGCGAGGAGGCTCAGCCCGACGACGATCGCCAGCGGCACGTAGTAGATCCGAAGCTCGCCCTGCAGATACACGAATGGGATCACGACGACGACCGTCGTGCCCGTCGCCGCCAGGATCGGCAGCACGACATCGCGGGCGCCCTGCCGCGCCGCATCCAGCGGTGCCATCCCCTGACGGCGGTACCGGTAGATGTTCTCGAGCACGACGATCGCGTTGTCGACGACCAGGCCGAAGCCCATGGCCAGGCCCATCAGCGTCAACACATTCAACGTGAAGCCGCCGAAGTACATCAGATTGAGCGTGATCAGGACGGCGAACGCAACGGTCGAGAAGACGATGACGGCCGCTCGGACCGAACGCAGGAACAGCAGCAGGACGAGCAGGACGATGCCCGCTGCGGCCAGTGCCCGGTTGCGCAGGTCCGAGAGCTGGGCCCGGATGTCCTTGCTCTGATCGTAGTCTTCGATGAAACGGCCGTTCATAGATGCTATCGGCTCATATACCGGCGCCCCCTTGCCCTGCACGTAGCGCAAATAATTCATAGCTGAAACTACCTTTTCTCTTTTCCATATGTTGGTGATGCGTAAAAAATAATCTGCATCATTTCTGTGGAAACGGAAGACGATATTGGCACTTTGACGCACCAAAACCAGCGATTCGGGATCACCATCCCATAATTCAGACACAATCTCTCGGACAAAATTATATTTTCGGGGCAG
>JBFJPA010000328.1:0-5856 GCA_041617355.1 Longimicrobiales bacterium | reverse complement strand
TCCGCGAAGGTATGACTGGCTCGCAGCGTGTGCTGGCCGGTCGAGCGGCCCGTCGTGTTCCACGCGAAGGTCCGCGTGGTCGTCGCACCGGCCGCCAGGCCGTTCACGTTTTGCGTGCCGATCGTCACGCCATCCGTCACGTCGGCGAGCGTGACATCGAAGCTGGACGTGGCGTTGGCCGTGCCCACGTTGCGGATCGTCACGACGACATCGACCGTGTTGCCCTGCGTGATCGACGCGGGCGCGCTGACGCCCGTGATCGCGACGTCGGCGCTCGGCGTCGGCGGCGGCGTGCTGCCGTCGTCGATGCGCACGCCGAACCGGTTCAGCACGAGATCGATCCGATTCGCGATCGTCTGTGTGCTGCTGCCCGCGAAGAGCAGACCGACCGGCTGCAACGCGCTCGACGACACGATGAGTGAGCCCGAGTCGCCGCCGCCGCTGAATGCGCCCGGCTCGATGATGAGCTGATCCTGGAAGTTCGCCGAACGAACGCAAAAGAAGATGAAAACCTCGTAACAGACCGACAGGCTCGCATTGATCCCGGTGACCGTGCCCTGCGTCAACTTCGTCGTCCGCCCGTATTTCGTGACGGCCAGGCCGAGCAGCGCGGCTTTGTTGTCGAAGACGCCGTCTCCGTTGGCATCGCCCCAGATCGAGGCGCTTGGCGCACCGTACCCGTCGTCGCTGGGCGTCGCATGCCCGACGTTGGCCGTCGTGGTCTGCGCGATGGCCGCGTCCATCGTGTTCTGCCCACCAGAGAAGTTGATCGCCTGGAAGGCCGCGAGCGTGCCCACCTGGTCGTTCGCGATCGTGCCGCCATCGAAGGGCCCGGGCTGCAAGGCCGGATCACCGATCGACGCGTTGTTCGAGTTCGCGAGGACGTGGTTGTTGCTCAGGATGTAGACGCCGCCGGCCGCGTCGATGACGCGCGCGCCGATCGTGCCGGCCGTAATCGCGGGGTGTCCGACGGAGAACCCGACCGGCGCCGGCCTCGCCCGCGTCGTCGGATTGCTCCTCGCCAGGATCAGGCCCGTCACCTGCCGCGCGACGCGTACGCCGTCCAGCTCCGCCGGCACGCCCAGCACATCGCCGCTCGTCAGGAAGATCCGGATCGTTGCGCGCCCGTCTGCGCCCAGGCCGACGGCCGTGCCGACCACACCCGGCATCCGCATCAGCGCGGCCTGGTGCCGTTCCTGGGCCGCGATCGCTCGTTCGACGTCGGGCTGCCGGCCTGTGGCGTTGAAGGCAGGCTGCTGGTCAGGCCCGGTCACGGCGTCGCTGCCCGCGTCCGTGCATCCGAGCCAGAGGCCGCCGGCCAGGCCGGCCATGAGGATCGACCGGAATCGAGAGGGTACGTTCCGCTTTTTCATGGGACACCCTGGTAGGAGATGCGCCAGTCTCCGGGGTATCGCGAAGATGGTCGAGGCGTCGGTCGGCGGACAAGGCCCGTGTTGCCGAGTGTCGCGTTATTTGTTGTCGGACAGGGGAATACGGCGGCGATCAAACAGATGAAGGAGTCCCGGCTGCCGATCTGGCGGGGATCCGGCCGGCCGGACAACGGCGCACTTTGAAGGACGCCGACGGGTGTCGCGCGCGGCACCTGGCCCCTCGACCGGCCGCGCTTCGTATCTGAGTTCGAAGGCTCACGCGGAACGGGTCCGCGGCGACGACCTTTCAGGAACGGAGGCAGAGATGCCAGACGGTACGAGTCACTCGTACAAGAGTGACGATCCGTGGCGAACCTTTCACCCGGTCAACGGGCGAATCGAGACGATGCGGCGGAAGGCCGGTCAACGTCGCGCTCCTGACGAAAAACTGGAGTAGACCGGCCCCCGCTCGTGTCTCATTGAAGCCGTAGCTCGACCTGAGTCATCGAAGCCAGGCGAGCCCTTTGCCGTAAGCCCTCCGACGTAATCCGCCAGACCGTTTTCTTCCCCGTCCGCTCTTTTTTGACCCAGCCCTCGTGTTGGAGCAGTTGCAGCGTCGTGACGACGCCTTTGCGAGACGTCGCGCCGAGCACGCCGTAGAGCTCCGACAGGGTTGGCGTCGACGAATCGTCCCGGGACAGGTGTGTCAGGACGTGCAGGCACATGGTCGCCGTGCGCAGGGCCTCCGGCAGGGTGTCGTGTGGGAACGCAGGCCGTTCCACTGCCTGAGGCGGCGCAGGCTTGGAGATCGGAGTCGGCGTCGCGAAGACCTGCTCGATCCGCTCGGCGACGCGGACGAACACCCGTTCCGATTCGGTTTCCGGCAGCCCGCTGAGCGGTTTCGAGGGCGAGTTGGCGGCCTGAAACACGGCGAGCTCGGGGTGTCGTTCGAAGCGACAGGGTTTGACGATGACCGGCAGGATCAGGGCGCCGTCCTCGCGGGCCTTGGCGAGGAGCGGCGGGAGCTCTTCCCGGGTCACGAAATCGGAGGCGAGGAAGTCGGCGCTGACGAGGAGGACGGCCGCCCGCGCGCGGTCGATGGCGCCAGTGATGTGGCGGCGCCACTGGTCACCGATGGCGAGGCGGGTGTCGTCCCAGACTTCGAGGCGTGCGGCAAGGGGCCGCAGGTGGACCTGGAGGCGGGCCAGCCATTCCGCATCCTGGTGACTGTAACTGACGAACACGGTAACCCGTTCGGCCATCACACCTGCCAGCCTGCATTTCGCGACGGGGCGTCTCGACTAGTTAGCCGACGACCGGGGGCGGCGTCAACGACGGTTCCGTAGAAACGTGCCATGGCGGCCGGCATTTGTGTCCCCCACCGGCCCACCCTTGCGAATACCAGAGCGAGAGGGCGGTGCGAATCCGGACGGCAAAAGAGTCCGGTCGAGGGGATCGGGTTCAACTCTTCGCCCAGCGCGCCGACAACTGAAAGGAACAGAATCACGGTCGCGACCGTTAAAGGTCGCAGCGAGTGGAGACGGAGCCATGACGATCCGGGCACTGCCGATAGAGGCGGATATGGTGGTGGAAGCGCTACAACTGAGTCGAGCGGAGATCGAGCGGCGCCTGGTCGAGGTGCAGGCCGAGCTCGACGAGATCGGGCCCACCTTCGGCATGCAGCGTCGTCGGTCCGAGCTCAACCGCGAGAAGAACGACCTCCTCGATCAGTTGCTCGGTCTGCGGTCGGTCGCGGCGTGACGACCGCGGCGGCGCACCCGACGGTGCGCCGCCCCGCGGTTCAGAATCCGAACACCAACCCGATCGACAACACGGGATAGACGCGAAACGCGTCGGCGTCGTCTTCCAGATTTCTCTCCTCCGCCTCGAGATCCGCACGAAACCCGGGCTGCGACGCGATCGGCCCGGTCGCCGACAGATTCACCCCCGGCTTGCCGTGGAACGCGGCGCCCAGATCCAGCACGAAGCCGAGTCCCTGCCGTCCTCCCATCTTTCCGAAGCCCAGCCCTACGTAGGGCGCGAGCGATCTCGTGTCGAACTCGCCGGACAACGTGCCGACCTCGGCCGGTGTGTAAATCCGGTTGCCGATCTCGACCGGCTGGGTCAGACGCGCGCGCACGGCGTTGTCCGAACCGAACGCGACCAGCCCCGCGCTCAGCCGGAACGTGCCGCCACCCGGATGCAGATCCACGATCGCCGCGTACGATGGCGTCGCCAGGTCCAGCGTGTACTCGATGTCGTCGAACGTCTGCTTCGGCTCGATCGGCTGGAGGAACAAACCGCCGCGCAGCGCGATCGTCTGCGTCAGACCGACCGATGCCTCGCCGCCGATCCCCAGCGTGCTCACCCTCCCTGCCACAGCGATTCCCTGCCCCGCCAGCGGTCCCGCCAGGACCGCGGTGGCGATGGCCATCACCACTGGAATTCGGTTTTTCTTCACTCCACACCCTCCCCGCTGAGGGCACGCTCGGGAGAACTCCATCTGGCGTCCGCCCGGCGCCCCCTGCGAATCTCGGCCTGACTTCCCTGTCGCTCAAGGGCTTTCGGCAACGTCGTTCATGATTCGCCGCTCGCGGACAGCACCGCAAACGTTGACACACGGGGCCGCGCCGCCGTACGGTGCTCTCGATTCCCACCGCAGCGACCAGCCCCACTTCACCCAGCCGGAGGTGCGCATGAGGTCTCGCATTCCCACGCTCTTGTTGATGTTTGCCGTTGCAGCGTGTGCAGGGGATACGGGGGAACAGGCGGATGCCGAAAGCGCGCAGGCATCGATGGCCGAAGCGGATGAGGCCGCACTCGAGCAGATCCGCGCCGACTACGTCACACACTACAACATGCACCATCCGGATGTGGTCGCGGCCATGTACACGGACTCGGCGGTCGGGCTGTGGGCCGATGGCCGGATCGACGAAAACCGCGCGGACATCCTCGCGGGTCTGACCGAAGCGATGGCCGGCTCACCGACGCTCGGGCTGACGACCGGCGAAACGATGATCTTCGGCGACCACGCCATCACGCGTGGCGCGTACAACGTCAGCATGACGCCGGAAGGAGCGCCGGCACCGGTCACGATGACCGGGAACTACATGACGCACTTCGTCCGGCAGAACGGCGAATGGAAGATCAACTGGGTGACATCGAACTCGGATGCTCCGCTGCCCGAGGGCATGTACGCCGCGGATGAGGACAGCGAGACGCCGCCGGATGAGGGCACGATGACGGCGCTTCTGACCGCGTACACGACGGCCTTCAACGCCGGCGATGCGGCGGCGGTTGCGAATCTCTTTACCGAGGACGCGGTCGCGGCGTTCAGCAATCTTCCGCTGAAGCAGGGTCGTGTGGCGGTCCAGGAAGCGATCTCGGAGCGCCTGGCCATGGGTGATTCACCCAAGGTCGAGATCCACGATGTCGGCACCATGGAGCTGGGCGATGGGTGGGCCGTCGACGGCGGCTGGTACACGATCACGGCCGGGACGACAACGCAGACGGGGTCCTACGCGTCACTCAATCGGCTGCAGGCGGACGGCACGTGGAAGATCCACTGGCTGGTCTCCAACGGCCAGCCGATGACGAACTGATCGTCGCCATCACGCCATCGGCCAAGGCGGGTGGTCCCGGGCTCGGCTCGGGACCGCCCGGTCGCTTGAAACACACGGGCAACGCTCCCGATCCACGGAAACCGGTGCTCCCAATGAAAATCACGTTCGAGCTGAATGGGTCGTCCGTCACGGTCGACGTCACGCCGGACATGCCCCTGCTGTGGGTGATCCGGGATGTCCTGGATCTGAAGGGCACGAAGTTCGGATGCGGCATGTCGCAGTGTGGCGCGTGCACGGTGCACCTGAACGGTGCGGCCACACGCAGCTGTGTGACGCCGATTTCCGCGGTGGCCGGCGCGAAGGTGCGGACGGTCGAGGGCCTCTCGCCGGATGGCACCCACGCGCTGCAACGCGCATGGAAGGAGCTGGACGTGCCCCAATGCGGCTACTGTCAGGCGGGTCAGCTCATGTCGGCCGCCGCACTGATCGAACGCACACCCTCACCGACCGACGCAGACATCGACGCCGCGATGAACGGCAATCTGTGCCGCTGTGCGACGTATCTGCGGATCCGCCAGGCCATTCACCGGGCCGCGGCGATCGCCACCGAATCGGGCACGTCCGGCTCCGCCGGCGTGCGCAACCGCTAAGGAGGTCCCGTGGAAACGACTGTGCACGGCGGAGCGCGAGACGGAATCGTGCGGTCGAACGGCCGGAGTGGGGTCGACCGGCGGCAATTCCTGCGTGTGACCGCGCTGGCGGGCGGCGGCATGCTGCTCGGAACCTGGCTCGATTTCGGCGATGCGGCGGCCGCGCTGGTCGGCGATGCCGCGGACTTCACGCCGAACGCCTTCATTCGCATGACGCCGGACGGCCTGGTCACGATCATCGCCAAGAACCCCGAGATCGGACAGGGCGTGAAG
>JBFJPA010000327.1:0-5919 GCA_041617355.1 Longimicrobiales bacterium | reverse complement strand
GACGGCGCGGCTGCTGCGGCCCTTGCCGCGGACGTGGTCCGGAAAGTTCCGTCAGACGCTCTGGGCGTTGCGGCTCGAAGCGCACCTGCCGAAGGAGCGCATTCTCGAGACCTACCTGAACCGCGTACCGCTGGGTCAGGGCGCCGTCGGCGTCGGCGCCGCCGCGCGACTCTATTTCGGGGCATCCGCGTCGCGGCTGAGTCTGGGCCAGTCCGCGCTGCTCGCGGCACTCGCCCGCATTCCTTCGCGCGACAATCCGCTCGTCGACGCTGAACGCGCGGCGCTGCGGCGCGGGGCCGTGCTCGATCGGTTGGTCGCTCTGGGGCTCGCTTCCGAGGCCGAAGCCGAGCGCGCCGCCGCGGAACCCGTTCTCGCGGTACGGAGCACGCAGTTCCTCGCGCCGCATTTCACGACCCGGCTCTTGCTCTGGCGGGAGACCGGAGGGTCGCCGGCCGAACGCGATGCCGCGTCGCACACGGGGTCTCCGCCCGGCGGCGCACCTCCCGTGACCGGGGCCTGGCGCACGACGCTCGACCTCGCGCTCCAGTCCGAGCTGGAATCGGAGGTACGGCACACCGTGGACGTGCTGCGCGACCGCGGCGCCCGTGATGCCGCCGTGGTCGTGCTCGACAACCGGACCGGCGACATCCTCGCATGGGTCGGTTCACCCGACTTCCATGCCGACACGGCCGGCCAGGTCGACATGGTCATCTCGCCGAGACAGCCCGGTTCCGCTCTCAAGCCGTTCCTGTACGGCCTGGCCTTCGATCGCGGCTGGACCGCCGCATCCGTATTGCCGGATGTGCCGCGCACCTACGCGACGACGACGGGACCGTATCGCCCGCAGAATTACGACCGCCGGTTTCGCGGGCCGGTCCGCACGCGAGAGGCGCTCGCCAGCTCGTACAACCTGCCAGCGGTCGAGTTGACCGATCGCGTCGGCGTCGCACCGCTCTTGCACACGCTGCGCGAGGCCGGCTTCACTTCGCTCGACCGCTCCGCAGACTACTACGGGCTCGGCCTCTCGCTCGGGAATGGTGAGGTCACGCTCATCGAGCTGGCGAATGCGTATCGCGGGCTTGCCAATGGCGGCACCTGGACGCCGTATCGCTGGAACCGCGATGCGCCGCCCGCCGATCCGCGATCCGGACGCCGTTTCCTCTCGACCGGCGCGGCTGCGCTGTTGCTCGACATCCTGTCGGACCCGGTCGCGCGTTCGCCCGGTTTCGGCCCATCGACCTCGCTCGACCTGCCGTTCCCGGCCGCCGCGAAAACCGGCACGAGCCGTCATTTCACCGACAACTGGGCCGTCGTGACGACGGGCCGTTTCACCGTCGCGGCGTGGGTCGGCAACTTCGGCGGTCAGCCGATGCAGGCGGTGAGCGGAATCACCGGAGCCGGGCCGTTGCTCCACCGCGCTGCATTGGTGACGGCGCGTCGCTATGCGCCCGGCGCGTTCCCCACGCCGGAGCGCGTGGGTGCCATCGCTCTGCCGATCTGTGCGTTGTCCGGATTGCGCGCGACACCGAATTGTCCCGCGACCATCGAGTGGTTCCTGCCCGGCACCGAGCCGGCCCGCTTCGATGATTGGCATGGCGACGACGGCGTCCGCCTGCCCGTCGAGTATGCCGATTGGCTCGCCATGAACGAGCGCCGCGATCTCGCCCTCGCCCGCGGCAGTACACCCGAAGATGTCGCGGCGAGTTCGACGCTCAGAATCCTGTCACCGCTCGACGGCGACGCCTACGAAGTCCCGCCCGCGACCGACGCGCGTTACGCGACACTGCCCGTCAACGCGACTCCCGGCCCGGATGGCAGGCCGCCCCGCATCTTCGTGAACGGCACGCCGCTCGACGCCACGCGCTGGCGACTGCAGCCCGGCCGCCACGTTTTCCGTGCCGTCTGGAGCACTGGCCACGCCGATTCGGTCCGCATCAGCGTGAGGTAAAGCCCCAGCCCCAGCCCCAGCCCCAGCCCGAAAATCAGATCCACTCCGGCTCCGCCACCGTACGCGCGCTCACCGTATTGCCCGTGTTCAACGTGCCCGCCGGCTCGATCAGCATGACATGACATTCCTCGTCCGCGACCGGTCGGTGCTCGACGCCGTGCGGGACGACCAGGAACTCGCCTTCGCCGATCGTCTCCTCACGATCCCGGAACTGCATCCGGAGCCGCCCCTTCACCACCAGGAACAACTCGTCCTCCGCCTCGTGATGGTGCCATTCGAACGGCCCTTGCAGCTTCACCAGCTTGACGTGCACGTCGTTCACCTGTGCAGCGATCCGCGGCGACCAGTACCCGTCGATCCGCGCCAGCTTCTCCGCAATGTTCACCACCGCCATGTACTCCTCCTTCATCGATCGCTAGCGACGAATGCCCGTACCCGAAACGTGCCCGCGAACCGTGCACGGGACCCGTAAACGTGCCCATGCCCGCGCCCCGCAACCCGTGCCGCTAGGACCGGAGCGCCCGCACCGGATCGATCCGGCTCGCACGC
This sequence comes from Longimicrobiales bacterium, assembly GCA_041617355.1. Classification (GTDB taxonomy): domain Bacteria; phylum Gemmatimonadota; class Gemmatimonadetes; order Longimicrobiales; family RSA9; genus JBFJPA01. Next base: position 3,422 of record JBFJPA010000327.1, on the reverse strand, counting down.
CGCGCCGGCAGCCACGCCGCCACGACCGAGATGGTGCTAAGCAGCAACGGCACGGCGATGAACGTGACCGGGTCGAACGGCGGCACGCCGAAGAGTAGCCCCTGCAGCAAACGGGACCCGGCGGCGGCGATTACGACGCCCGCGACGGTCCCGACGAGGACGAGGCGCAGGCCTCCGCGCATCAGCAGACCTACGACGCGCGTGCGGTCCGCGCCAAGCGACATGCGGATGCCGACCTCGCGCGTGCGACTTGCGACCGCATAGCTGACCACGCCGTACAGCCCGATGGTTGCCAGCAGAAGCGCGAGCGCGGCGACGGCACCGATTACGAGGGCACCCAGTCGGAACGGAATGAGCAACGTTCCCAGGTGCCGCTCCATTGTCTTCGTGTCGACGATGATCAAGTCGGGGTCGAGCGACCGCAGCGTGCGGAAGACCTCGGTAGCCGTGCGGTCGGCCGGACCCGCCGTGCGCGCGACCAGGGTCAGATACGTCGAATATTGCTGCGAGTACGCGAAGTAGAGGAACGGTCGTGGCGGCTCGCCGAGCGTTCGAACCTTCGCGGTCTCGACGACGCCGACGATGCGCGTGTCGCGGCCGCGCGTGCGTACGATCCGGCCTACCGCATCCTCGCCCGGCCAGAACTGGTTCGCGAACGCCTCGTTCACGATCGCGACGGGCGGCGCATCCGCGAGATCGATGCGATCGTCGAAGTTGCGACCGGCCACGAGCCGGATGCCGGCCGCGCCGAAGAACCCCGGATCGACCTGCGTTTCGTCGACCAGGAAGCCCGACTGTCCCGGTGGCGGCTCGTGACCTGCCACCTGCACCTCCGTCCAGTCCGTGCTCAGCAGATTGAGGTGGAGGTTGTCGATCACGCCGACGGCCTCCACACCCGGCAGTCGCGCCACCTCGTCCAGTGCCCGGCGCACGAACAGTCTGCCTTGTTCGGGCGTGTAGCGCTGTGCCGTGACGCCGAATTGGACGATGGCGGCGGGCGCGTCACCGAATCCGGGATCGATGTCTCGCCGCGCGAGCAGACTGCGCAGGAAGAGACTCGCGACCACGAGCAGGACGAGTGACGCCGCGACCTGTCCCACGACGAGTGCGTTGCGGAGCGTCACACGGCGAGGCCGGCCGCCGCCCGTCGACTCATCCTTCAGCGTGGGCGCCACATCGGGATTCGTCGTCTGCACGGCCGGCGCGAGTCCGAACAGTGCACCAGCCAGCACGGAGATGCCGAACGTATAGCCGAGCACGCGCAGATCGGGCGACAGGTCGAGCGTGATCGGGAATGGCAGCGGCAGGTCGGCGTTGACGAGGGCACGGAGCAGCAGCGCAGCGATCATCGCGCCGAGCGCACCGGCGGCCAGCGCGAGCAGTGTCGTCTCCGTCAGGAGCTGACGCACCAGCCCGCTCCGTCGTGCGCCCAACGCGAGCTTGATCGCGATCTCCTTGCGACGATCCCGCGCTTGCGCGAGCAGGAAGCTCGCCAGGTTCGCGCACGCGATCAGCAGCACGAGCCCGACCACGACCGAGAGCATCCCCGACGCCGCGACCAGCACGCCATCCAGCATCGGGTTCATGATCACGTCCTGGGTCGGCACGACGACGACGCCGTTGTCCGGCAGCCACTCGTCTGGATACGTCGCGCGCATGTCGTTCGTGAAGTTGTCGAGCACGGCCGTCAGCGCCGCCAGCGAGACGCCCGGCGCCAGCCGGCCCGTGAGGAAGGCCGAATGACTGCCGCGGCTCTCCAGCCAGCTGAACTGCGTGCCCTCCAGCCGGTCCGACATCATCATGGGCAGGAAGAAATTCGCTTCGAACCCCTTGATCTGGCCTGCGAAATCCCTGGGCCCGACCCCAATGACCGTGTATGGCGAACCGTTCAGTCGAATCTCCCGGCCCACGATGCCGGGGTCGCCGCCGAACGCCCGTTGCCAGTAGCCGTGGCCGACCACGACGACGGGGTGTCCATCCCGAACGACGTCGTCCTCGGGACGCAGCAATCGGCCCAGCGTAGGTTGCAGCCCACGCACCGTGAAGTACTCGCCAGTGACGAGCTCGACCGGCAACGTCTCGACGCTATCGCCTATATCGCGCTGGACGAAGCTGAACCGCGAGGCCGCCAGTCCCACGAACATGCCCGCCGTCGTGGCCCGCAGATCCTGGTAGTCGAGGTAAGAGAACGTCGCGTACTCGAACCCGGCCTGACGGTAGTAGATGTCGACCAGCTCGTCCGGCCGCTCCAGCTCCGTACGGGTGAACAGCACCGCGTTGACCAGCGTGAAGATCGCCGTGTTCGCGCCAATGCCCAGCGCCAGCGAGAGCAGTGCGATCAGCGTGAAGCCGGGACTGCGGCGGATTCGCCGCATTGCGAAGCGGATGTCCTGTCGTAGCGTGTCCATTGTGCCGGCCCACCAAGGGGCGATCAGGGGAGGAATTGATCGCCCTACGCCCGGGCGGAGAGCCGGGTTTCCGACGCCGTCAGCGCTGCGCCGCGACCGCCTCGAGGAAGGCCTGGATGCGGTCGGCAGGGATCGCGCCCTGAATGCGGGCGCCGTTCACGAAGAACGTGGGTGTGCCCCGGATCTGCAGCGTGCGCGCGGCCGCGTTGTTCGTCTCGATCCGCTCTTTGCCGCGGTCCGCGTCCCAGCACGACCGGAAACGCTGGAGATTCAGGCCCAGATCTTTCGCGTAGCCTTCGAAATGCGGGCGCGCCTGTCCCAGTCCCGTCCATTCCCGCTGCCGCTCGTACAACACGTCGTGCATCGGCCAGAACGCGTCCTGTTCGGCCGCACACTCCGCGGCGCGCGCGGCATCCTCGGCCCGCGGGAACATGCCGATGATGAACGGAATGTACTTGATCCGGACCCGCCCCTTCGCCACCCAGTCCCGCTGGATGATGGGCATGCTCTCACGCGCGAACAGGCCGCACGCCGAACATGCGAAATCGCCAAACTCGATGATCGTGATGGGCGCGTTCTCGCTGCCACGGTCATACCCGAGCTTGGTGACGTCGATCGTCGGCTGCGCCGACGCGGCCGAGCCGACGCACAGGAGCAGCACCGCCAGAACGAATGGGACAGGCGACTTCACGAACCCTCCTCCTTGCGTTCCTCGGCGAGCAGACGCAGGAAAATGTTCCGGCGCAACTCGGCCGGCGCACCCGCCTGCGGCCGGCTACGCAGGAACTGGCAGAACGCCTTCTGAAAATCGAAATGTGGGTAACACGCGCCGCATAGGTCGAGGTGTTCCTTCACCGCGTCCGCCTCGTCGGTGGGCAACTCCCCATCGATGTACGCCCAGAGGCGCTCGACTGCCTGCTCGCAGGTCAATCGCGCTTCGCTCATGACCCGCCTCCGGGAAGATAACCCATCTCCGCCGCGTAATCGTAGAGAGCCTTGCCCAGCAGGCGCCGG
>JBFJPA010000326.1:0-5926 GCA_041617355.1 Longimicrobiales bacterium | reverse complement strand
TGCAGCCCAGGCGGTGCAGGCTGACGCCGTGCTCGAGCGTCTCGACACCCTCGGCGATCGTCTCCACGGACAGGCTGCGTCCGACGGCGATGATCGTTCGAATCACGCCGCGCGCGGTTTCGCTGGTCTCGACATCGCGTACCAGGTTCCGATCGATCTTCATGGAGGCCAGTGGCAGCCCCTGCAGAAACTGGATCGAGCTGGAGCCGGTCCCGAAGTCGTCTAGGCAGATGCGGACGCCACGCTCGCGTAACATCTCCATGTGCAGGAACGACACGCTCGTGTCCTCCATGATCGTGTCTTCGGTCAGCTCCAGGTGAAGCCGCGACGGCTCCAGCCCGATTTCGGCGAGCACACGGTCCAGACGCGCGACGAAGTCCGACTGTTGGAGTTGCTTGGCCGCGATGTTCACGCTGACGTGGAAGTCGTCGGTCGCGCCGCCGTCCATGTGGACCAGCCACTGCCGCGCCTGTCGGCAGGCCTCACGCACGACGAACCAGCCGATGTCGACGATCAAGCCGGTCTGCTCGGCGACGCCGACGAACTCGGCAGGCGCGAGCACGCCGCGCTCGGGGTGCGACCAGCGGACCAGGGCCTCGACGCCGGAGACCGCGCCGGATTCGAGAACCACCACGGGCTGGTAGAGTACCTTGAACTCGTTACGCTCGACGGCCAACCGCAGCTCGTCCTCGAGACGAAGCTGGGCCAGCGCACGGCGGTGCATGTCCGTGTCGAAGACCTCGTAGCGCGCCCGGCCGCCCGCCTTGGCGCGGTACATCGCCGCGTCCGCATCCTGGAGCACCTGCTCGGGCGAACGATAGCCGGACGCGTTGAAGGCGATGCCGATGGACGCAGAGCAGGCGATCTCACGGCGAGCCAACCGGAACGGCAGTGCCAGCTCCAGGTTGATGCGCTCCGCGATCCGCGTCGCGTCACGAATATCGGTCACGTCGTCCAGCAGGATCGCGAACTCATCGCCGCCGATGCGGGCGACTGTGTCCTCCTGCCGGATGCACGACTCGAGCCGCCGCGATGCCGAGACCAGCAGCTCATCACCGGCGCTGTGGCCCAGCGTATCGTTCACGTTCTTGAACTTGTCGAGATCGATGAACATCACGGCGAAGCGATGATCGGGCTTGCGATTCGACTGCACGATCGTGCGCTCCAGGCGGTCCATGAAAAGCGCGCGGTTGGGCAGGCCCGTGAGCGTATCGTGAAACACGCCGTGCAAGAGCGCCTGTTCGTTGACTCGCCGCGTCGTGTCGTCGTGGATCTCGCCGTGCCAGCCGAGCACGGTGCCGGCCGGGTCCCGGCGGGCGGAGACCGTCAGGGAACACGGGATGCTCTGGCCATCGCGGTGGCGCAGGTGACACTCGAACGCACGGGCCAGCCCCGTGCTCTCGAGCGTTTCGCGCAACCTCGTCAGCTCCTCGTCCTCGACGAAGAGGTCCTCGAGGCGCAGGCGGAACAGCTGCTCCCGCGTGTGGCCGAAGATGTCGAGCATGGCACGGTTGCATTCGACGAACGAGAAGTCGGGCAGCGCGAAGAAAATCGGGTCGGGCGATTCCTGGAAGACGGCACGATAGCGCGCCTCGCTCTCGCGGAGCGCGTCTTCGGCGTTGCGACGGGCGGTCACGTCGCGCAACTGAACGGCCAGCCCGTCGCGATGAGGGAAGGCCCGGATCTCGAGCCACGCGTCGAGACAGCTACAGCGGTCCTCGATCTCGACGGTACACTGTTCGGCGAGGGCGCGCACGAACTCCTGGTGAAACACGGAGTGCACGACATCCGGAAACGCGTCGAGGAAGCTGGCGCCGACGAGCTCGTCGGCGCCGCGGCCGAGGATGCGTTCGGCGCGAGGGTTCACGGCGGTGAAGCGCCAGTCGTTGTCGAGGACGAAGACGCCGTCGGTGAGCTGGCCGAGCGCGGTGACGCCCGCGTCCTGGCGATCCGGCTCAGGCTCTTCGGCGACGGCGAGGCGGGCCTCGATCTCCTGGGCCGCCGAGGCGGCGAGGTCCTGCAGGAACGTGACTTCGGCGTCGGTCCAGTCGCGCGGCTCGTCGGCAATGACGGCGAGCACACCGACCACGCGCCGCTCCGCCAGAATGATGGGTACGCCGCAGTAGGCCGCGTGGTCTTTGCCGCCGAGCTCCATGTCGCGGGTCAGCGGATGTTCACGGACGTCGCTGACGACGAACGGCTTGGAGGTGGCGAGCGCGTGTCGGAACATCGCGTGCGGCAACGGCGTCTCGGGCCGCGATGCCCACGGCTGCGGCAGACCCATGCCGCTCTTGACGACGAGCCGGGCATTCGAGATGAGCGACAGGATGGAGGTCGGCGCGTGCAGCGCCATGGAGGCCAACCGGGTCAGGCGATCGAAGGCCTCTTCCGGTCCGTCCTCCAGCAGCCGGGCAATGACGCCCGGCAGCAGCGCGGCCTGGAAGCCTGATGCACGGATCGCGGTCGGCGTCATGATTCCCGGTTCGGGTCGTCCCGGCGGCCGACCTGCCGACCCGGCAGCGGTCGCTGCGATCGCGGCCCCCAGACGTCTCGGAATGTGGTCGGACCCCTACCCCGGCGTCAACCAAGTTCGTGACCCTGCAATGGGTTGCAGGACCGGTCGCTTGAACCTCGGCGGCGCCGGGGTTATTCTCGTGTCAGGCGCGGTCGCCGTCCCCGGGGCGCGCCGTGAAACGCAACCCCGAGCCACCGGGGGGCGTCCGCCGCGGTATCGGCCGCGGACAGGGCGTTCCGGCCGACATCGAAGCGTGCAATCCTACTTTAAAACAACGTGCCTGCGGGCGGCACTCGCCGCGGCTCTCCCTTTGATCGTCCTGGCCACGCCGGCGACGGCGCAGCACAGCGCATTCCTGCTGGACGCGGTCGCGGCGGAGCTCGGCCCGACCGGCGGCGTCGTTTCGCCGCTGGAGCTCGACTTCACGCGGTCTCAACTACGGAACCCGCGGGTGTTGCGCGCGCGCCTGAACGCCCGACTCAACGTCAAACGGCTCTTCCATTCGGCCCGGCTGCCGTACCCCGCGGCGGAGATCTTCCTGCGCGCATTCAAGCGCGAGCGTGAGCTCGAGCTGTGGGCGCGCTCTCTGGACAGCGAGACGTTCACGCTGCTGAAGACGTACGACGTGTGCGCGCTGTCCGGTGAGCTCGGCCCGAAGCGGCGGCAGGGCGACCGCCAGGTGCCGGAAGGCTTTTATCAGATCGATCTCTTCAATCCGGTCAGCGAGTATTTGCTCTCGCTCCACGTCAACTACCCGAACGACGTCGATCGGACGCGACCCGGCCGAGGCGGGAACCTCGGCGGCGACATCTACATTCACGGCGGCTGCGAGTCGATCGGCTGCCTGGCCATGACGAACGAGGGGATCGAAGAGCTGTACTGGATCGCTGTCGAGGCCCGGGCGGCTGGCCAGACGCGGATCCCCGTGCACATCTTCCCCGCGCGGCTGGATGAGGACGGCTTTGGCCGGCTCGTGGAGTCGTACGCGGGCCAGACGCAGCTGGCGATGTTCTGGGCCAATCTGAAGCCCGGTTACGACTACTTCGAGCAACATCGTCGGTTGCCGCGGGTCACGGCGGGCGCCGACGGCCGCTACCGGTTTGCGGGTCTTGCGGACATGGCCCCTCTCCGCGGCAATGCGGGCCTCGAGGAGGCGAACCGCCGCTAGCGGCCCCGGGAAGGGCTGCCAGGCCCGTCCCATTTCCCTGGACTCTCGCGCTGTCGATTCACGAGGGGCTGGTCCGCCGACGATGCGTGGGCCGCCGATCGGACCGGGTACGCGAACGCCGCGGGACGCGGCGCCGCCTGCAAAGACGAGTTGCATGCCGAGTGACCGCACGCGCGACGACGCCGGGGCTGAATCGCTGAACGGCGAGCTGGGCGACCGGATCGAGGAGATCCGCACGCTCGCGCGCGGTCTCGCGCACGACGAACAACCTGAAGCGATATTGCGCAAGGTGGCCGAAAGCTTGCGCGACGCGTTGGACGCGGTCGCCGTCAACATCGAGCGTTATCCTTCGGGTGACGGTCCGAGCGTCGCGCTGGTCACGGCGGGTCCGAATGTCGGTTCGACCGATGAGCTGAACGCGGCACTGGACGATTCCAGCCGAACCGTCGTCGCGCTGGGCCGCCGCAACGAGCGTCTCGGCAACATCGTGATCTGGCGCACGCCGGGCGCGCCGCGGGTCACGGGCGACGCGGTTCAGCGCCTGTCCGACCTGGCGGACCTGGTCACACTCGCGTTGCGTGCGAGCCGTCTCGGCGAGGAAGTCGTGAGCGCGCGGGAAGAGCTGGAGCGAGCGCGCGACAGCAAGTACCGTCTCATCACGGGCATCAGCGAAGAGCTCAAGAACCGGCTCGGCAATGCGGCCGAATACGTGCAACTGCTCGAAACCGAGCAGGCGCTGACGGAACGCCAGACGCGTTTCATCGAACGGAGCCGAGAGAGCATCGATGGCGCGGTCCGGCTGCTGAACGAGCTGGTGCAGCTGTCGCGGGTCGAGACGGGCCGGATGGTGATCAATCCGGAGCCGGTCAACCCGGCCACACTGCTCAGGGGCATTGTCCGGGATTACCAGCTCGAGATTGGCACGATCGGCGTCGACTTCGAGCTGGACCTGCCGGACGTCAACTTGCCGATCATTGTCACGGACATCGATGCCGTTCGGCAGATCCTGGACAACCTGCTCTCGAACGCCGTGCGCTACACGCCGGCCGGAGGCCGGATCCACGTGCGAGCGGACGTGCGGCCGGGCCGTCGCCGGTCGGACCCGTCGAAGTACGTGTGCTTCTCGGTCACCGACTCGGGTCCGGGCGTCGGCGATCAGGACCTGATCTTCGAGGCCGTGTTCCGTGTTGAACGACGGGGATCGAGGCCCGGCTTCCGGCTCGCCATCAGCCGCCGTATCGCACGCATGCTGAATGGCGAGCTGACGCTCGAGTCGACGGACGAAGGGGGCTCGACGTTCACGCTCTGGCTGCCCGGCAACTCCGTGGCGCCGGACGGCTCCACGCCAACCCGTGCCCTGCCGCCCGGCTGACCGGACGGGTCAGCGAACGCGCTTCACCTCGACATCTCCGTGCGCACGGATGCGGATGCGCGCATCGCCGGTCTCGATGACGAGCTCGCGGCCCGGCTCGACGATCGTCGTGACGATGGATGGACTGCCGTGCACCTCGACTTCGACGCTGCCGATGAAGTCATGGAAGCGGAGCGGGAGCGGCAGGGCGGTCCAGCTCGACCGCGGGAACGACCAGGTCGGGGCCGTCCCTGACGCGCCCGGCCGCCCTTCGCCCCGACGATTCATGGCCGCGACGGAGTCGAGCATGGCCGCCATCTGCACGGCAGTCGGTGAGCGCGGACGTTCTTCGGCACGCACGCGGGCCAATCGGTTGCTGCCATTCCGCGTATAGTTCCAGCGCACGGTCTGGCCGGGCCGAACCGCGCCGAATCGCTCGCCGCCCGCGGGGCTGTCGAGCGCCAGATCGTCGATGTGGGTGAGCACATCGCCGGCGCGCAGACCTGCGCGGTCGGCTGGACTGCCGCGCTCGACCAAAGTCAGGCGTGGCAAGTCGCCGAACGTCCAGCGCGGCGTCGAGTCGTTCGGCGGAAACTGGACGCCACAATCCCGGCAGCTGATACCGAACCCGAACCAGCCGGCTCGCGTGCGAAGCGAAGCGGCGTACGGACCGATGGGCAGCATGGTGGTGCCCGTGAGGGTCGGGGGGCGCGGCGTGCGGGGCACTGCAGTCGGGGGGACGCCCGGTGCCGCGGTTGGTGCGGCCGACACCATCGCTTCGCCCGGACAGATGGGCGTCGGCGTCAGCGTGACATCGGAAATGCGACCCGCGCGACGCACGGTCAGGCGAAGGGAGCGGCCGGGTTGTGGCGTGCCGAGGATGCGGCCGGCC
>JBFJPA010000325.1:0-5928 GCA_041617355.1 Longimicrobiales bacterium | reverse complement strand
GGCAGTGCCGGCGCGTTGGCCGCGGCGATCTTCGGAAGCGCGTTCGCGTGAGCGATGATGCGGGCGGCCGGCGCGTTCATGGCCTGGCGCAGCGCGTTCGCGCCGGTCGCGTGGTCGGCATGATCGTGGCTGTACGCGATCGCCACGAGGGGCGGGTCAGGCGCGACCCGGCGGATCTCGCCCGCGAGCGCGCGCGCGGCCGGCTCCGAGATCGGATCCACGACAACGACTCCCTCGTTCGTCACCACGAACAAGCTGTTGTGCGACTGCCAGCGGAACTGGTACACGCCGTCCGCTATGCGTGTCGTCTCGAACTGCGGTTGTTGTGCGGCGAGCGCCGTGGGCACCAACACGAGCGCCGCGATTCCTCGACCCAACGTCATGCGACCTCCTCCGTCTCTCGCCAGCTCAAATGATCTGTCTCCCCGCGGCCCGCGCCCGTGGCCCGTGCCCGCACCCGTGACCCGTGCACGTTGCCGTGCCCATGCCCGCGCCCCGCGACCCGCGCCGTACCTCAGCCCTCCGTGCTTTCCGCCGAAGCGCTGCCCTTGAGATAGCGATCATACCAGCCGAGGATGCGTTGGTGGTAATCGACCACCTCGGCCTCGGTCGTGGTCGGCATGCCGTGGCCACCGTCGATGTAGCTGACCCACTCGACGCGTTTCCCGAGTCGGCGCAGGGCGTAGAACATCTCGCTCGTCGTGCGCTCCGGCACGTTGTGGTCCTGCTGGCCGGTGAGCAGCAGCAGCGGCGTCGTGATGCGGTCCGCGAACATGATGGCGGAGTGTGCGATGTACTTCTGCGGCTCCTCCCAGAGCGTGCCGCCGATGCGGTCCTGGCTCTTTTCCGGCGCGTGCGTGTTGCGCGTGCCGAGCCGGGGACTGTCCGTGTAGAAGCTGATCATGTCGACTTTGCCGCTGATGTTGATGGCGGCCTTGAAGCGCTGGGTCTGCGTGACCAGCAGGTTCGTCGCATACCCGCCATAACTCGTGCCGTGCACGCCCAGCTTCTCGGCGTCGGCGATGCCCATCTCGATCAGCTTGTTGGCGGCCGCGGTCACACCCTTCAGCCACGCCTCGCCGGGATAGCCACGCTCGAGGCGGACGGACGGCTGGATGACGGCGTAGCCGTGTGCGTTCAAGAACGCGACGGTCGCGTTGAAGCGCGGGTCGAAGAACTCCTCGTAGACGAGGAACACGGTCGGCACGCGCGTTCCCTCCCGATACCCGGGTGGCAGGTACAACACGCCATGCAGCTTCTTGCCGTCGACATCGAGATAGTCGATGAGGCGCGCAGCACCGAGCTGGCGGTCGCGCAGCCATGGATTCGAGTCGGTCAACTGACGCGCATTGCCGAGGTTGGCGTCGGCGACCCAGACTTCGCTGGGCCGGTTCGTCTCGGTGCGCGTGTAGACGACGGTCGACCCGTCGGCCGACACGGTGAAGCCGCCGATCTGGGCATCGCCGCGCATCAACTCCGTACGCTGCCGGGCGACGCGGTCGTAGCGGTGGATGGCGCGGCTCCACTCCGTGCGCGACTCCTCACCGAGATACAACGTCCGGGCATCACGGCTCCAGCCGAGCAGTGACCAGCGTGGCCGCGTTTCATCCTGCTCCGCCTCCTCGCCCGATGGCACCTCGAGGAACATCTCGCGCTCGCCCGATGTCGTGTCGATGAACCACCAGCCCTCGCCATTCGACGCGACCAGCGTCTGTCCGTCGTGGCTTAGCCGCATCGGCGTAAAGCGTTCTTTTCGCCGCCGCTCCCGCTCCGCCGCTCGCGCGGCGCTGTCCGCCGGCGCGGCCGCGGTGTCACGTCTCGCTTCGGCCGGACCGGCGATACGACGCGGCTCTTCGGCATCGAGCGTAGCGAAGAATACGACGCCTTCCTTCGCGTAGGCGAAGCTCTTGCCATCGCCCGACCAGCGGAATCCGCTCAGCCCTTTCGTCGTCTCGAGCACCGTCCGCTCGTCGCCGCCGTCCGTGGGCCGCACCGTGAGCGCCGACTCGCGGCCGAAGATCTCGTCGTAATCGGTCTTCTTCGTGATGTCGAGCTCCGTGCGCAGCAACCGGCCGTCGTCGGTGATCGCGAAGCCGCCAAGCATCGACTCGCCGGCCAGCTCCGAGAAGCGCGACGCCGCCACATCGAAGAGTGCAGGAATGCGCCGCAGGCTCAAGCGCCGGATCGCTTCCCACGACAGGAACGGGTCCTCGCTGGAGCGCACGACGATGGGGCCTTCCACCTCATCCACGAACCGCTGCCGCGCCTCCGTATGCCACTCCGTCGAACGCAGGCCCACGAGAAGGCGCGATCCGTCCGCCGTCCATTGCAGCCCGCTCTGCTCGTCGAACAGCCTGCCCCGCGGCGGCTGGACGAGGCGCACGCGCGCCGACGCGACATCGACCAGGCCCAAACGAAACGCGTCGCCCTCCATCACGAGCAAGGCGAGCCGGCTGCCGTCCGGCGAAAAGGACGCGGATCGAACCTGGCGCTTCATCGGAAAAACGGGACGGCGCGCGCCCGTGCGCGTGTCCACCAGCACGACGTCCGACACGCCCGGGCCGATGTAGGTCGGATCGCCGAACCGATAGTTGTCGGAGCCGATTCGGTCGCGCAGTGCCGCACTCGTCACGAGAACGTGACGGCCATCGGCACTGACGTCCGCGACCGATACGTTGGCCAGAGCGAACACGTCGTCCATCGCGAAGGACGGCTGAGCTCCGGCAGGTGACACCACGAGCAACAGCGGCAAGAAAGCAGAAGCGCATCGGATCGTGCCGCGCAGACGCGCGACGATTGGGGCGGGCATGCGGACCTCCGGACGGAAGCCTGGGAGCGATCGGCGAGAACGCCCGATTGTAGGGGCAGGCCGACTCCCCCGGCAACGACCGATTGTCACCCGGCCCTTTCTCGCCTAGCCTCCGCAACGGCTACCTCGAGCTCCAAGGAGTCACCATGGCCGTTCGCGATCCGGTTGCCCAGCCCCTCGTCATCCAGACCGAACGACTTCACCCCGACAGCGCCACGTGGCTGGCGCAACGCTGCACGCTCGTTGCGGCCGCACCGGGCGAGGAGGCCTTCGAGGCGCACATCGAGCGGGCCAACGCCCTCGTCGTCCGAACCTACACCCGCGTCGATGCCAGCCTGCTCGCACGCGCGCCGCGACTCCGCGTCGTCGGCAGGGCCGGCGTCGGGCTCGACAACATCGACCTCGTCGCCTGCGCCGAGCGCCACGTCGCCGTCGTTCACACGCCCGACGCGAACACCACGGCCGTCGTCGAATACGTCTTCACGCTCCTCCTCGACGCGCTGCGGCCGCGGCAACGCCTCCTCGACGCCCCGGACCCCTCCGGCTGGGAAGCCCTCCGCAAGGAACTGTCGGCGCCCCGCCAGCTCGCGGACCTCACGCTCGGCATCTACGGCCTCGGCCGCGTCGGCTCCGCCGTGGCGCGCGTCGCCGCGGCGTTCCACATGCGGGTCCTCTACCATGACCTGCTCGACATCCCCGAGTCTCGCCGGCACGGCGCCACGCCGGTCTCCCGCGACACGCTTCTCGAGGACGTGGACATCCTCTCCGTCCACGTCGATGGCCGGCCCGAGAATCGGCGCCTCCTCGACGGACCCGCTCTCGACCGCCTCCGCGACGACGCCATCCTCGTGAACACGTCGCGCGGGTTCATCATCGACACCCCCGCCCTCGCGTCCTGGCTGCGGCGCCGCCCGCACTGCCTCGCCCTCCTCGATGTCCACCAGCCCGAGCCCATCCCATCGGATCACCCGCTCCTCGGTCTGCCCAATGCGAGGCTCTATCCGCACCTCGGCGGCGCCACGGCGACGGCCAACCGCAACATGTCGCGCGTGGTGGAGGACATCTGGCGGGTGCTGTCGGGAGAAGAGCCGGCGTACGCGGCGGTCCGTCCGGCCGGGGCGAGCTGACCGCGGTCGTTCCCGCCCTTGACAGTTCGGGTGCTGGCTTGCGAGGATGCGGTCATGAAATTGAGACCCATTCTCATTTGTGCCCCCGCACTCGCCCTCTTCTGCGGTCTGCCCGCCGTGGCACAACGTGAGGGCCCGCAGTCGGCACCGGGTGGGCGCGCGGCATCCACTGCGGCCGAGGCTAGGAACGGCGGCGAGAACGTCAGCATCGAGCGGACGGCCTGGCTGATGGGAACGACGTTGCGGGCGCGGGTCTCGGCGCAGAGCCGGGAAGTGGCGATCGGGGCGCTGGAGACGGGTTTCGCGGATGTGGAACGGCTGGAGCGCGTGCTCAGCAGCTGGCTGACCGATTCGGAGGTCGGGCGACTCAACGCGACGCCGGCCGGTGTCGCGGTCTCGCTGTCGGCAGAGTTGGCGGGTCTTCTCGCCGAAGCGGGCACCTGGGTGGAGCGAACCGGGGGCGCGTTCGATCCGGGCGTCGGCGCGCTGGTCGACGTCTGGGATCTGCGTGGCGAAGGCCGGTGGCCGGCGCCGGACGAACATCGGGCGGCGCTGCAGGCCACGGGGTGGGCGTTGCTGGAGCGATCGGGCGCGCGCGTGAAGCGCACGCATGAACGCTGGTGGCTGGATACGGGCGGGTTCGGCAAGGGCGCAGCGTTGCGACGGATGGTTGGCGTGCTTGACGGCCGGGGCGTCGACATCGAAGGGCTGGATTTCGGCGGCCAGCTCTGGGTGGAGGAAGCCGGCGTGGTCGGGGTGTCTCACCCCGACCGTCGCGACGAGAAGGCCGTCTGCATCGCGGTCGGTCCTCGAGTTTCGGTCGCGACGACGGCGGCGTCGGAGCGCTTCGTCACGACCGAGCGAGGCCGGGTCGGTCACGTTCTCGATCCGCGCAGCGGCATGCCGGTCGCGGCGTGGGGAAGTGTGACGGTCGTGTCGAAGGACGCCGTCGCGGCGGACGTGCTGTCGACCGCGTTGTTCGTGATGGGTCCGGAAGCTGGACCGGAATGGGCCACGGCGCAGCCGGATGTCGCCGCGGTGTTCTTGCGTGAGGCGAACGGCCGGGTCGAGGCCACGGTGACCGATCCGGCCGATCTACTGGAGATGATTCCGTGCGAACGTTGATCGCGAGGTTGTGGCTCGCTGCATTGGCACTGTGCGTGCCGGCACCGGTCCTGGCACAACAGGATGTGCGCGAGCGGGTGGAGCAGCTCGCGCGTGATGTCGAGGCATTGCGACGCGCGCTCTCGTCGCGGGACTCGGCGGAGTCGGCCGCCGTGCGCCGGCAGATCGAGGCTCTCACCCGCGAGATCGAGACGCTTCGTCTTGGCGCGGACGTCGCGCCGCGCGCGGACAGCGCCGTCGCCGGCCTCGGTCCGGCCGCGTCCAAGGTGTACCGCGTTCGCGACGGCGTGTCGATCGGAGGATACGGCGAAGTGCTCTACCAGAACTTCGCTGCAGAGCGGCAGGATGGCACGGCGAGCGGCCAACGCGACCAGGTCGACGCTCTGCGTGCCATCGTCTACGTCGGATACAAGTTCGACGAACGGTTCTTGTTCAACTCGGAGATCGAGTTCGAGCACGGCTCGACGGACCAGGCGGGCTCGGTGTCCGTCGAGTTCGCGTATCTCGACATGCGCATTACGCCGGGTCTAGGAGCGCGCGCCGGGCTGCTGCTCGTGCCCATGGGGTTCATCAACGAGCTGCACGAGCCACTCTTCCTCGGCACGACGCGGCCGGCCACGGAATCCGCGATCATCCCCACGACGTGGCGGGAGAACGGTGTCGGCCTGTTCGGCGACCTTGGCGACCTCGGCTGGCGCGCGTACGTGATCAACGGTCTCGACGCCGTCGGTGGCGGACCATCCCGAGCGGGCGGATTCTCGGCGAGCGGTCTGCGCGGCGGACGCCAGAAGGGGTCGCGCGCCTTGATCGAGGACCCGGCCGTCGTGGTGCGCGCCGACTACGTCCCGCAGAACGCGCTGCGCGGGC
>JBFJPA010000324.1:0-5936 GCA_041617355.1 Longimicrobiales bacterium | reverse complement strand
GGACAATGCTGAAGGTGGGGCAGCGTAGACGGTTAGCCTCGGATCGCCGAGGCCGCGGTGGGATTCCGGATGGGTGGGCTAGATGCGAGAACCCCCAACGTCGGACGAATCCGGGCGTCGGGGGTTCCAGCACTGGCGAGGGCTCGTTTCCGCTTCGGTTCGGTCCTCGCCTTTCGGCTCGGCCGGATAGCGGCCCTCACTCCCGTTTCGCGCGGCCTGCGCTACGGGCGCCCCGTTACTTTTCGCGCTCGGGGCTTCGGGTTGCGGCCAGTGACCTCGCAACCTGCTCAGCGGGTCCGAACTCCCTCTGAGCGGCCTCCGTAAAAGCGTCCCTTTCGGAGGCGGCGTCGGCTGTCGATAAAGCCGCTCGACTGCGACGCGCAACACAATGCTACACTGTGGCAAGTGCAGCGTCAAGCATATCATGGATATGTCTAAGTCATGATACAACAATTGCTTAACATGTAGTCAGCCAACGATCGAAATTGCCCGTACAGCACAATCCGGCAAGCTGTACGAACACCGACGCTTAGAGAATTGTAACAAATTGAATCCACACGGAATTTCGAATTCTCCACGACGTGCGGTAGTTTCTCCACGTCGTTTCCACGACGCATCGCCATGTTCTCCACACGCTCACGTGGACAACCCGGCCTGGGCCCCGGCCCGAGGATCGGCATGACGCGGGAACAGCCGTTGGATGATCGGCCGGGCCGCGCGTACACCGACTCGCTCGTCCTGCTGCACGAGTTCATGAAGCCCGAGCTGCATGACATCATCGCCAACCTGGGCCTGCAGCCGGGTCAGCGTGTGCTGGATGCTGGGTGTGGGATCGGCGGTGTGACGCACATGCTCTCGGAGCGCATGCGGGAAACGGGCCTGGTCGTCGGTCTCGATCTGTCGACGCAGCATATCGAACGTGCAGCGCGGGCGGGCGTGGCGGAGGGCGCGTGCTACGTGCAGGGTGATCTGTGCAAGCCGCCGTTCGCGCGTGCGTCGTTCGATCTGATCTGGAGTTGCAACGCGCTGCCGCACGTGGGTGATCCGGTGCGCGGAGCGCGCGAACTGGCGTTGCTGTTGCGCGGGGCTGGTCGTCTCGTGCTGGCGCAGGGGCATCTGCTGCCGGAGATGGTATTGGCGTGGGATGCGGCGCTGGAAGAGCGTGTGACGCGGGCGTGTCGTGCGGCGTATCGAGCGCGCTACGGCCTGGTGGAGCGCGAAACGAGCGGCGTGCGGCGGGTGGTGGGCTGGCTTCGTGATGCCGGTCTGGCGGACGTGCGTGTGACGACGCGGGTCATCGAGCGGACGCAGCCGCTCGGGCCTGCCGATGAGCGCTACCTGCGGGAGTACGTCTTCGGCCGCGCATGGGGCGAGGCCGCGCGGTCGTTGTTGAGCGCAGAGGACCGGGCGGCGCTCGATCGCCTGACGGATCCGGACGGTCCGGATTACGCACTGCGCAGGCCGGACTTCCATTACCTGCAGACGTTGACGGTCGCTGCTGGACGAGCGGCGGCCCGGTGACGGGCGTGGCCGCTGTGCAAGCCGGTGAATACCTTCCCGGCAACATCAACGCCCTGGATGGAGTCGCGCTGCCATGACACGGACGAAGGTCGCGCGCGCTTGCGCGCTCGTGTTGCCGTTGACTTGCGTGGTTCTCGTGAGTGCGACGTCGTTGCCGCGCTGGGGCCGCGCCGGCCACGAGATCGCCGGGCTCGCGGCCGCAACTTCGCTGCCTTCCGAGATGCCGGAGTTCTTTCGCGCCGCCGAGCGGCAGCTGGGCTGGCTGAACTACGAGCCCGACCGCTGGCGCGAAGGCCGCTTTCGGGAGATGGATCAGGGATTCCAGTACGATCACTACATCGACGGCGAGATCATTCCCACGGAGGCGCTCGCGGCGGGCGACCGCTTCACGTACCTGGGAATCCTGCAGCGGGCCGGGCTCTCGCAACCGGCGCGCGATGCCGGCATCCTGCCGTTCCGAATTCTGGAGCTGCAGGGCCGGCTGACGACGGCGTTCAAGCGCTGGCGCGAGGAGCAGGATCCAGTCGTGCGCGCGTGGATCGAGCAGCGGATCATCAATGATGCCGGCGTCCTCGGTCACTACGTCGCGGACGCGGCCAATCCGCATCACACGACGGTCCACTTCAACGGCTGGGCGGATGGCTGGCACAATCCGAACGGGTACACGACGGACCGCACGTTCCACGGCCGATTCGAGGGCGAGTTCGTGGGCGCGAACGTGCGCATCGAGGATGTGCGGCCGCACGTGGGCGAGGCACGCTTCCTGGATGACGTGCGTGAGGAGGTCTTCGCGCACATCGAGCGGGCGCATCGCGAACTCGAGCGTCTTTACCAGCTTGAGCAACAGGAGCGATTCAGCCGCACGACCACCTCGCCTGCACACAAGGCGTTCGCCGTCGAACGGCTGGCGGACGGCGCCCGGATGCTCGGCTCGCTCTGGTGGACGGCTTGGGTGCGGAGCGGCGATTCGTGATCGGCGCGATTGTCGGGGACGATCCGGTCGCCTAGCTTCGCGGCATGGATGCGTCCGCCGTCCCCCAGGGCGAAACTGGCGATGCCTGCCCGCTCTGCGGCCTGCCTTCGGTGCTGAGCGCCGTGGCCGGCGAAGACGCGCCGCTCGTGCGCGTCGAATGCCGGCGCTGCGGCTCGTTCCGCATCGATCCGGACGATGCCGTGCGGCTGTTCGAAGAGCGCGTGGGCCAAACGAGCGACCCACGGTACCCTCTCGAGAACCTGCACCGCGTATCGGGCTACCTTCGCGAGATGAGCCTGCTCGGACATGGCGATGTGCTGCTCGGCCCGGAGAGCGCCCGTGCCATGGTCTCGGCCGCGCCGCGCTCCGTGCCCGACCGGGCCGACCGCCTGCTCGTGAATCTCGCGGCCATGAGTGACTTCGCCGGTCAGCGCGTGCAGCTCGACTTCGAGACGGACCACGTGTTGAGCTACTCGCGCAACGGGGGTGAGACCGCATTCCTGATCGACCACCTGGTCACGGCGGGGCACCTCGATCGGGAACCGGGCGTGCACAGCGTCGTCGCAGTGAGCGTCAGCGGCTGGGGCCGCATCGAGCAGCTGCGCGCGCCAGGCGAACTCCATCGCCAGGGCTTCGTCGCGATGAGCTTCGACGACGACATGATGACGCTGTACGATGCCGCCATCGCGCCGGCCATTCGCGAAGCCGGCTACGACCCCTTCGTCATTGCCGAGCACGAGCACACCGGCCAGATCGATGACAAGATCCTGTTCGAGCTGACACGCAGTCGGTTCGTGGTCGCGGAGTTCACCGGCCATCGTCCCAACGTCTACTTCGAGGCCGGCTACGCGCTCGGTCTGGGGCTGCCCGTGATCTGGACGTGTCGCGAAGAGGACATCGACTCCGCCCACTTCGACACACGCCAGTACAATCACGTGTTGTGGAGCACGCCCGATGACCTGCGGGAGCGGCTGCATCGCCGTATCCGCGTGGTCGTCGGCTGAGCCGTACAGCTTTTCCCGGTCGTCGCCGATCCTACCGTTGTGACCATGCGGAGAATCGTTCTCGCGGCCGGCATCGTGATCGGCCTGGCCGGCCTGGTGGCCTGGAACCTGCCCCGGCCTTCGAACGATCGCATTTGGATCGAACCGCACGCGCGCACCCCCGCGATCACGCGGGGTGACGGCCGCATCACGATCGACGGCGTACGCGACTTCGCGTGGCCGGATTCCGGACCGCCGGCGCCCCGCTGGGATGTGCGCAGCTACGATCTCGATGCCATCCGTGACGTCGCCTACATCGTCACGCCGTTCGACACCGAATGGCGCGGGCCGGCGCACGCCTTCCTGAGCTTCGGCTTCGACGATGGGAGCTTCCTGTCCGTGTCGGTGGAGGCGCGGCGCGAGGTCGGCGAAGAGTATTCGATGGTGCAGGGCATGCTGAAACGTTTCGAGCTGATCTATGTCTTCGGCGACGAGCGTGACCTGATCGGCTCGCGCGTCCTTCGCCAGGACGACGACGTCTTCTTGTACCCGGTGAAGGCGTCACGCGAGCGCGTCCGGGCGCTGTTCCTTCGGATCGTCGAGCGGGCCGAGGCGTTGTCGTCCCGTCCGGAGTTCTACGGAACGCTGCGCAACAATTGCACGACGGCAATCCTGCGCCACGTCAATGCCGTCGCAGACGAGCCCGTGCGCTGGGGACTGCGCATCCTGCTGCCCGGCTATTCGGATGCGCTGGCACTCGAGCGCGGCTTGCTCGACGTCGCCGGGCCCATCGAGGCGGCTCGCGCACGGCACCGCATCAACGACAAAGTCCGCCGCTTCGCCGGAGCCGCGGATTTCTCCACGCGCATTCGCGAAACGACGGACCTCGGGGCGCGGGTGGATGCCCCGCGCTGATGCTCAGTACAGCACGGGCATCAGGAACGCCTTGCCGAGCGCCAGCCTCTCCATGAACCCGACCGTGTACGCCCGAATCATGCTGTGGCCGATCACTTCGATGATCTGGAAGTGCTCCACCGGGTAGGCGCGCAACTCGTCGAGACCGAAGGCACGCCGCTCATCGATGTACACGACGGGCGCGACGACACGGCCCCTTCGCCACAGGCAGTAGTCGACCGACCCGCACGGCACCAGCATCTCACCCGTACGCCGGATCGCATCCTCGATGTTGATGGCGCCGGTCAGCCGCCCGCGGTCTGCGACGCGCACCGTCGTCGCGATCGCGTTTCGCCGGGAACGCAAGCGGTCCACCTGGGCCGTGAGCCCCTCCAACACGATCGGATCCGGCCACAGCTCCAGCCGTGTCTCGCCACTCTCACGCACGTCGATGCTGCCTTCGTGCTTGCGGTAACCGAGGTGGTAGACCTCGAGACGGTAACGGCCCGGCACCAGACCGGTGATCTTGAAATCGCCGTCCTGATTCGTGAGCGCCCACTTGTCGAGATCGGGCAGCGCGACCTCCGCACCGACGAGCGGCCGGGCCGAGCCCATTTCGACGACCTTGCCCTTCAGGTCGGTCTTCGTCTGCGCCTGTGCGAACGACGGGACCAGCAGGAAAGCGGCAACGAGGAAGCGTGTGATCCGACGATCGATCATGAGCTCACCTCCGGGCTGTGGGCGCACGTCCTCGAGCGGCCGGCGCACGCTTCCCGTACTGTCGCACGGCGGCGCGTGTTCCGCTATCCCGGTGGTACGAGACGGATATACTGCGGCGTGTACAATGCGGGAAACGATCGCGGGCGCAACACTCCGCGACAACGGACGGCGCGCCCGGGGCCGGACGAGCGGCGGACCACGGTCTGACGGCAGTCGCCTGTGGCTACGGCGTCGAAATCTCGCGAACCATGAGGGCCAGATTCATGTTGATGGCCACGGGCCCGAGCAGGTCCCGGCTCTCGACGAGGGCGGCCGCACTGGCGGGCAGGAACCCCGTCCGGCCATCGATGCAGTCGGTCATCCGCTGGTCGGGCGCGATGTGCAGGCCGGCGTGGAGAACGGGGCCGCCGTCGAGCGTGATCTCGGCCCAGCGCGGCTCGAGGGTCGGCATGACGCTGGCCGACAGGGGCATCTCGTCGTCGTGTGTCTTCGCCCAGAGGACGAGATCGGTGCGGATCGCGAGGTGCTCGAGCCAGTCGCTGGCGCCGTGCACGCGAGCTTCGGTCAGGTTGAGGAAGAAGCCACGCGTCGCGAGGTAAGCGATGAGCGACTGACGTTCGCCGACGTGCACGTTGCCATCGACGGTCATGCCGCCGCGCATGTGGACGCCGACGGCGCGACGAACGAGGGTGGAGCGCAAGGTTTCGATCATGGCGGTCCGCCGAACGGGTTGGCCTCGGGCGCACTGGCGCCCCGGTAAACAGTCTCGGCGGGGCCGGGCGTACGGTTGAGCGACCTGCCCCCGGGCGGTCGACGCGCCCGGGATGTGGGACGGCCGGTCCGGG
>JBFJPA010000323.1:0-5963 GCA_041617355.1 Longimicrobiales bacterium | reverse complement strand
GAGCGCCGCTACATGCAGACCGGCCTGTTCTTCGGCCACCACATCGGACTCTCCGTCGGCGACCCCAGCCTCCCGGACGCCGTGCTCGAGCCCGGCATGGTCTTCACCGTCGAGCCCAAGCTGTACATCCCCGAGCGCGGCATCGCCATCATGATCGAGGACATGATCCTCGTCACGCCGACCGGATACGAGAACCTCTCCGCGTCGGCGCCCAAGACGGTGGCGGACATCGAAGCGGTGATGGCGCGGAACTGAACGGGTCGCGGGGCGCGCGCGAGGGCATGGGCACGTTGACGGGTCCAGGGTCACGGGCGCGGGGCACGGCGCGCGCCGCGTTGGTTGCGCTCATCTGTTCGTTTGCGGGTCTCGGGACAACGGGCGTCGCGGGACAGGAAACGGTCCGCCTCGATGTGCGGGTCGTCGCAACGGAGGGTCCGCTGGATGCCGCGACGGTCGTTGTCGCGCGTCAGAGCCTGCGCACGGATGCGACGGGCCTGGCCTCCTTCCGCGTGGCGCCCGGCGCCCACCGGCTGCGCGTGTCGGCGTTCGCACACACCCCGCTCGAACGAGTCGTCACGGTTCGAGCCGATACGCTGCTCGAGATCCGCCTGGAACCTGAAGCGCTGGAAGACGAAGCGATCGTGGTGACCTCGACGCGCGGGGAGCGGCGCATCGATGACACGCCCATCCGGGTCGAGGTCCTGGTCCAGGAAGAGGTCGAAGAAAAGCTGCTCATGACGCCGGACAGCATCGTGATGCTGCTGAATGAAACGACGGGGCTGCGAGTCCAGGAGACGGCGCCGTCGTTGGGCGGCGCGAACATTCGGATCCAGGGTCTTCGCGGCCGTTATACGCAGCTGCTCGCCGATGGTCTGCCGCTCTACGGCGGTCAGGCCGGCGCACTCGGGCTGCTCCAGATCCCGCCGCTGGACCTGCGCCAGGTCGAGGTCATCAAAGGCGCGGCGTCCGCGCTCTATGGAGGGTCGGCGCTGGGCGGTGTCGTCAACCTGATCTCGAAGCGGCCTGCGAACGAGCGGGAAGTGTTGCTCAATGCGACGACACGGGCGGGTGCGGACGCACTGATCTGGCTTTCGGAGAAGGGCGAGCAATGGGGGTGGACCCTGCTCGCCGGGCTGCACGGCCAGCGCCGTGCCGACGTGGACGGCGACGACTGGACGGACATCCCATCCCACCGGCGCCTGACGCTACGCCCCCGCCTGTTCTTCGAAGATCCGCGCACCCGCACCATGGCGACGGCCGGCGTCATGGTGGAAGATCGCCGCGGTGGTGGCTCGCTGTTGGGCGGCACGTCGTACGCCCAGGAGCTCCAGACGACGCGGGCCGACGGCGGCCTGACCGTCCAGCGCTTCCTCCGCAATGCACTGCTCTTCGATCTGCGGGCGTCGGCCGTCGCGACCCTGCACGAGCATCGATTCGGCGACCGCCGCGAGCGGGATCGTCACTCGACCGTCGCCGCGGAAGCCTCCCTGCGTGGCGATGCGGGCCGACACCACTGGGCTGCAGGACTCGCCGTGCAGGTCGACGGTTACCACGCCGACGACATCGACGGCTTCGACTTCGGCTACTGGACCCCAGCCGTGTTCGCACAGGATGAGCTCGCCGTCTCCGAGCGCGTCACGCTCGCGCTGAGCGCGCGACTGGATCGTCACAGCAGGTACGGCACGTTCCTGAGCCCGCGCGCGTCCGTGCTCGCCCGACCGCTGCCGGAGCTGGCCCTGCGCATCTCCGCGGGCACCGGCTTCTTCGCGGCGACGCCGTTCACGGAGGAAACCGAAGAGGTCGGACTGGGCAACGTCGCGCCGCTCGATGAACTGGAGGCGGAGCGCGCCCGCAGTCTGGCCGTGGACATGTCCACGGGGCTCGGCGGCGTCGAGGCCGTGTTCACGGTGTTCGCGAGCCGGATCGAAGATGCCGTCGGCGTTCGTGCGTCGGATGATGGCAGCCTGGCTCGCCTCATCAACGTCGCAGGATCGACGCGCACGCGGGGTACGGAAGTGCTGCTGCGGTACCGCGGCGAACCCTGGAGTCTCACCGTCTCGCACACGTACCTCGATGCGAGAGAGCCGGCGCCCGACGGCAATGGCCGACGCCGCGTGCCGCTGACGCCGCGGCACATGGCGGGCCTCGTCGCCGTCTACGAAGAGCACGGATCGGGCCGAGCCGGCCTGGAGCTCTACTACACGGGCGAGCAGTCCACCGACGACAACCCCTACCGCACGATGACCGAGCCGTACGTCATCATCGGCCTGCTGGTGGAGAAACGCTGGGGTCGCGTGCGCGCCTTCCTGAACCTCGAGAACATCACGGATCGCCGGCAAACGCGGTTCGACCCGATCCGGCTGCCGGCGCCCGGACCGTTCGGCCGACAGACGACCGACTCGTGGGCGCCGCTGGAAGGACGCGTCTTCAACGGCGGCGTGCGAATCGCGTTCTGACGAAGCCGCTCACGACCCCGTCGTCTCCCTCCGCACCCAGCCCCGCTCCACGACCCAGATCACTTCACTCTGCGCATCCGCTGCGCGTCGGACCACGAAGCTCGCCGGCATCGACGGTCGGATCGCGTCGGGCGGTGCCGATGCGCCCGGTTGCGCCAGCGGGTGGATGAACAGGCCACCGACGTCGAGTGTGTCGCGCGTCTCCGTGGCGCTGAGGTCGCCGATCTCGGTGATGCGAGCGGCGATGTTGCGGCCGCCATCATCGTCGAAGTCGGCGGCGATGTCGGCGCGGATGGGAGCACGGCCGGGTAGCACGATGGAGCCGCCCCGGATTAGAAGGTCGTTGACGGCGCGGCCGTTCAGCGGCAGCGACGTGTAGTCGGCGACGTCGTAGTCACGCCACGTGTCGCCCGCGATCACATCGAGGGCCTGGACGAGGCCGACGAAATTCACGGCGCGCAGGAACTGCTTCTGCGGGTCGAACCGCCAGCCGCCGCTTTCCACGAGCACGGTGCTCGTTCCCCAGCGGGTCGTCAGGTCGCCAAATGCGCGCGGATTGAAGCTCTCGTCATATTTCGCGACGTGACCGCCGATCAGTGGCGCGATGCCCCGCCGCATCGCGGCCGCGACGTGTTTCGCACGCAGCCGGACCTCATTGTCGGCGCCGGTCGAGTCGAAGGGCGGCGCGAGCAAGGCGATGGCCGCGAGGTTCGGACCTGCGCCGACGCGCGTGCGCGGATTCTGGTCGTGCAGGTTGAACCCGAACTCGGGCTGGTAGCGGTCGCGCACGGCCTTCAATGCGCGACCCTCCGGCGTGGCGAGGTTGCGCGCATCGCGGTTGACGTCGATGCCCACGGCGTTGTGGCGCAGGAATCGCTCGGCCCCATCCGGATTGAGCATCGGCACGAGCAGCAGCGTGATCCGCTCCTGCCACAGCCGCACGCGTGGGTCGGCCGGGGCCTCGTGGATCAGCCGGACGAGGTCGGCCAGCGCCATGGTCGCCGTCGATTCGTCCCCGTGCATCTGCGACCAGAGCAGGACGCGGGTGGGCCCGCGGCCCCAGCGGAGCAACTGGATCTCGCGACCCTCGATGCTCCGGCCGACCACTTCGGTCTCGAACGTGCCGAGCCAGGGCCCGACGGTTCGCCAGAAGTGCGCGTGCGTGAAGTGACGCGTCGCGATGGCATTCGCGCGGTGCGCGAGGTGGAGATCGAGCACGTCCCGTGTGGCCCCTTCGAGGTTGGGTAGCGCGGCGAACGGCGCGCGCGACCAGGCGTCCCATACGAGGCGCGCGAGGTCGGCCGTCAGCCGGGCCGCCGCGCCGCGGTCCGTATAGCCACGGGTCAAAACGACGAGCACGAAGGGCGGCCGGCCTGGCGGGTACACGATCGCGCCGTCGTGCTGGATCGCCGTGATCCACCCGGTCTTGTGCGCGATGCGCGTGCCGGCCGGCAAGCCCGTCGGAATCGCTTCGTTGAACGCCTGCGCCGCGAGCACATCGGCCATCTCGGCGCACGCTTCGGGTCGGTGCACGACACAGCGCGCGATGGCTTCCAGCACGGTCGCGAATGCGTCGGCGGTTGCCGTGTTGTTCAGCCCTGCCCGGTACGCGGGCCCATCCTCCACGCCCCGCCGGACGACCATGTCGGGCGCGCCCATGCGCCGCATCGTCGTCATCACGTCGTCCGCGGCGATGCGTGCCATCAGGATGTTCGTCGCGAGGTTGGACGACCGCGTGATCATGAGACGGGCTAGTTCCCGCAGCGTGGCCTTGCCACCCACCCTGCGGTACAGCGTGGAATCGCTGTCATCCCCAGCCGAGAGCGAATACGCCGTGTCGCCCACGAGGCTACGGAACGTGTTCACCACGGGAATCGAGTCGTCCAGCGTGAAGCGACCCTCACCGGCCTGCCGGTACAACTCCATCAGGACGGGCACCTTCATGGTGGATGCCGCGTGCATCCGCTCACGCGCGTTGATCTCGATGCGTAAGCCCGTGGCCAGATCGATGGCGACGAGACCGACGGAGCCGTCTGGCGAGCGAGCGATCCGTTCGCGGAGCGCGGCCTCGAGCCGCGCCGTCGGGCCCGCCGTCAATGGCCGCGGCAACGGCTCGCGGACCGGCGGGCGGGGCTGCCCGCACGCGACGAGCAGCAGCCCGACGGCTAATGCAATCCAGCTTCGCGAGCGAGTCGAGCGCGTCATGGCCGATGCCGCTGTTCAGTGCAGGGGAATGGTGGCGGCCGAACGTAGGTGCGCGTCCTCGCCGATCGCAACTACGGTCGGCTCGAGTGCGCCCACACCTTCGATGCCTCAGTAGAGCAGGTACCGGTCGCGCGCGATTCGGAACGCGGCGAGCTGCGCCGCCCACGGCGCCGTGATCTCCTCCGCGCTCCGGCCCTCGAGGATGCCCCGTCGAACGGCATCCGTGCCTGCGAGCCGGTCGAAGTGGCTCTCGCGGAACGTGAGCTGGTCCGCGTGCAGTCTCCGGATCGCGGCGAGCGTTGCGATCGCGGTCTGCGTGGGGTCGTAGCTGGCGCGGTCGACCACCGTGAAACGTACGCCGCGCACGACGACGCCCCCGTGTTTCCCGTCGCCCGGCGTCGTGGGCGTGAAGGAGACGGTGTCGATGCGCACGCCCGGTGAGCCGCTGCCGAGGGTCTGAACGAGGGCGGCGGCATCCAGCCACGGCGCGCCGATCTGCTGGAACGGACGATCCGTGCCGCGACCGACGGACAGATTCGTACCCTCGAACAGGCACGTGCCCGGATAGTGCGCGGCGCTCTCGAGGTGCGGCATGTTGGGCGAGGGCGCGAGCCAGGGCAGTCGCGTGGCGTCGAACCAGTCCGAACGCCTCCAGCCGTCCACCGGAACGACGTGCAGGTCCGCGCCGATCTCGAACTCCGCATTGATCAGCCGGGCCAGCTCGCCCGCCGTCAGACCGTGGCGCATGGGGACGGGGTAGAGACCGACGAACGTGGCGAACGCCGCGTCCAGCACATTGCCCTGGACCAGGTCGCCGCCGATCGGGTTGGGCCGGTCCAGCACGACGAAGCGGCGGCCCGCCTCGGCGGCAGCGCGCATCGAAAGAGCCATTGTCCAGACATAGGTGTAGTACCGGGCACCAATGTCCTGGATGTCGAATGCGAGCGCATCGAGACCCTCGAGCAGGCCGGGTCCGGGAACCCTCGTCTCGCCGTACAGCGAGTGGACGGGGAGCCCCGTGCCGGCGTCGACGCCGCTGTCGATCGCGACGCCCGCTTCCGCCGTGCCACGGATCCCATGTTCGGGTCCGAACAGGGCGACGAGGTCGAGGTCGGGGTGCTCGTGAAGCACGTCGACCGTGCTCCGTCCGTCCGCGGTGACGCCCGTATGGTTCGTGATCAGGCCGACGCGCAGCCCGGCGAGGGGCCCTGCACCGTCCCGGACGAGGACATCGATGCCGGCCAGGACGGTCGGCGTGGACCCCGCCGGGCCGCCGCCGCCCCGGTCGCCGGAGGCGTCCGT
>JBFJPA010000322.1:0-5965 GCA_041617355.1 Longimicrobiales bacterium | reverse complement strand
TGGCTGGGCTGCGGCCCGACCAGCACATAGCGCGCGGCGCCCTCGATACCATTGGCAGGCGTCCAGCCGACCACCAACAACGTGCCGAGAAACAGGAGGGCGGCGGCCAAAAGCAGGCGCTCACGGATTTCGGCATGCTGAACCAGGAAAGGGCCTTCGATTATGCCGATCCCTATGACATCCGTGATGAACCCGTGCGTGATTGCAACGTCGAACCCCAACCGCGGAATCAGCGAGATGAGGATCAGGGCGTGGCCGACGGTGAGCAGGAACAACCCACGACCGACGAAGGCCCGAGCAGTTCGAGCGAAGGCAGGGCCCCGGACTTCATGCAGAAACCCGACCATCACGCCGCTCAGCAACATGAAGGTCGGGCTCGCGATCATGGTCACCAGCTGGATCGACTCTACCGCCGCATCTTTGCCCTCGGCACGGAAGTAGACCCCCGTGAAATGCGAAAGGCACACGAGGACCATGGCGGCGCCACGAGCGCCGTCGATCCCCCGAATCCGAGAGTTGACCGTCGCCAAGCGATGTCACACGGGAACAGGCCGGTCGGTCGGAAACCGTACCCGGATGCTTGGCAAATCTCGTGCCCGGTGGACAGAACGGATTCGGCGTCGAAGCGGTCGCCAGGGGGACCGAATTCAGTCCATGGTCCGAAGCCGGACCGAAGCGTTTGGCGACTGGAAGACGTCCGGCCGCGCGTAATGCCCGGCGGGCGTCGAAGTCGAAACGGGCGGCGGTGACGGCGGTGCGGTCGAGGTCGGCAGACGGGATTGTCCTCGTCGTCCCAGGGCGGTCCGGCCTGGACCTCGCGGAGTGGCGAGACGATGGCGCTGTCATCGCCCTCGCCCCGGAGGTTCCGGCGGTCGCGGGGCCGCTCAGCCGCCGCCGCGCCCTTCGCCGGTAAGCCGTTCAATGGCGCGCAACGCGACGTCTACACGGGGCTGGAGCGCTGGGTCGGGGTCCTTCATCACGGCGGCCAGCCGGCGGTAGTACTCGACGGCCTTTTCCGGCTGTCCGCGCTCTTCGTAGATCTCCCCCAGGCGCAGGTACGCGTGTGCGACATGGCTGTCGTCGTACCAGAGCGCAGACGACGGCTGGTCGACAAACTTCGTGAAATAGGTGACGACGGAGTCGGGCTCGTTGGCCAGGTCGAACGCGCGCGCGAGCCAGGGTGCGCCGCAGGTCGCGCAGTCGTTGCCGTCGTCGAAGTTGCGGAATGCGGCGATGGCTTCGGCGGCGCGGCCCTCGGCGAGGGCCACGATGCCCCGCGCGGCGTGGACCCACTGCTCGCCCTCGCGGCTGTGGTCGGCCTCCGCTGTCCGTTCGTACTCGGAGATCAACTCACGCGCGCGTGGTGTCGCGCCGCTGGCGGCATAGGCCATGGCGAGGTGGCCGTAGGGTCGGTCGAGCGGCTGCATTCCGGCGAGCGGGTAACGGGCGAGCGCGTCATCCAGAAGTCGCGTGGCGTGGCCGGGATCATCGACGAGCAGGCGTTCGACGAGCGACCGTCTCGCCATGCGCATGAGGTAGGTTCCGTCGAGGCCGCGGCTGGCCGTCAGCTCGAACGCGTTGCGCCAGCGCTGCTGCGCGAGGGCGAGCTTGCCGCGGAGCGCATCCAGGTGACCCCACCACTCGTACGCGATCGCCTCCCAGAAGACCGTGCCACGCTGGTCCGCGAGAAGTCCCTCGACGAGAACCGCCGCGCTGTCGTAGTTCTGGCGCATCGCCTGGTTGATCAGGAACGCGAGCTTGACTTCCGGATTCTCCGGGAAGCGCCGCTCGAAGCGGCCCGCGATGACGGTGGCGGAGTCGAACATGCGCTGCGACGCGAGGCTGCTGGCGAGGTTGCTGTAATAGAGCCGGTTCGTGGAGTCGACGTTCAGGGCCCGCGCATAATACTCGGACGCGCGCGGAAACTCGCGTAGCTGGCTGTAGAGCACGCCGAGGTTGTTGAGCGCGTACGTGTCATCGGGATACCGGTCGAGCACATTGCGGTACGCGCTGATCTGCTGATCGCGGTTTCCCGTAACGACGGTGTGGTAAGCCGCGGTGACGAGGTAACGCTCGCGGTCCGTCAACCGACCGCGATGCTCGTACGCCTTTTCGGCGGCCCAGACAGCCCGGGACCGTTGCTCATCCTGGTTGTTCAGGATGATGGCGAGCTTGCGGTAGGCCATGGCGAACGCGCTGTCCGCGGCGATCGCCTCGTCGATGAGCTGCAGCGCCCTCGCGTTGTCGCCCTGGTTGTACGCCTGAAGGCCTTGCGAGAAGGTGCGCAGAGCCTGGATCGACCCGGTCGTGACGCGGTCGAGGGGTTCGCTGGCGCGGATCTCCTTCAACGACTCGCCGAAGCGTGCCCGCATCCGTCCCGACAGGCGATCCACGGCGGCGGTCAGGTCGTCGGGCCCCGCGGCAGGCTCCGTTTCGGCGAGCAGCACGTTCCCGTCGGTGGAGACGAGCCGCGCGGTCAACGAGTATCCGGATCCGACGGAGGTTACCTCACCGGTGATCGCAGCCTTGAGCCCGTCGCGCGCCGCGACTTCGACCGCGACATCGCCGGGCACGCCGGCGGCGGGATCCCGCCGCATCATCTGCAAGATGCGCACGACCTGCGTGGGATCGACGACGGAGATCGCCTGTGAGCGTGACAGGCCGACGCGCATCAACTCGGTTACGGTCGCGGCCGTGTACGTCGAGTCGGTCGTGCGATCCTCGAAATCCGCGAGCACGACACGCTCGCGCTCGCCGACGGCGCCGCGGCTGATGAGCGATGCGGCCGGGCCGATGCCGAGAGCACGACTGCCGACATAGCCGGCCGTCACGATGGCGAGCGCGCCGAATGCGAGCGCACCGCCAGACAGCGTTCGGCGCCAGGTCAAAAAGCCGGCAGGTGTGCCCGGTCCGCGGGACCGTTCCGCGATCGCCGTCGCGAGCACGATGGGCAGGCCGGCGATGACCAGGCCGACGGCCGACCAGAAGACCCACATGGGCAAGCCGACCTGTACGACCAGCAGGTATACGACGACGAGCACGATCACCGCGCTGAGCGCGAACGCGATGGCGGCGCGCGCCGGATCGGTCGCGGCGGCCGGCCGCTGGTCCGCGACCGGTAGCGGAGCCACCGGCCGGAGCGCGTCGGCGAACTGAGCCGCCGGACTGAAGCGATCCGCCGGCGTCTTCGACAGGGCGCGCATCAGGGCGGCCGCGACGGGCGCGGGCACGGCGGGCCTGCGGGACGTGATCGCCTGTGGCTCGGCCACCATGTGCTGCCGGGCGACGCTCTCGAGCGTGCCGGTGAACGGAGGCTCGCCGGCGAGCATCTCGTAGAGCACGCAGCCGAGGCTGTACAGGTCGCTGCGCCCGTCGATTTCGCTGCTACCCGCGGCCTGCTCGGGGCTCATGTATGGCGGCGTGCCGACGACGAGTCCGGTCTTCGTCAGGCGGTCGCCACCCGCCGCGCTGATCGCGCGTGCGATCCCGAAATCGGCGACCCGCGCGTGGCCGCGCGTGAGCATGATGTTCTCGGGCTTGATGTCGCGATGCACAACGCCCTGGCCGTGTGCATACGACAGGGCGTCCGCCACTTCGCGCGCGATCTGCACTGCTTCGTCGACCGGCAGCTGCCGTTCGCGCTGGAGCCGGTCCCGCAGCGAGCCGGCCTCCTCATACGGCATCACATAGTAGAGCAGTCCATCGGCCTCGCCCGAATCGTAAAGCGGCAGGATGTGCGGATGGTCGAGTGCGGCGGAGATTTCGATTTCACGCAGGAAGCGGTCGCGTCCGAGCACCATGGCGAGCTCGGGGTCCAGGACTTTGACGGCGACATCGCGGTGGTGCTTCACGTCCTCGGCGAGAAAGACTGTCGCCATGCCGCCACGGCCCAGCTCGCGTTGGACGGCATACGTCCCAGTCAACGCGCTCCTGACGCGATCGATCATCGGCTCTCCCTGTCGGGGCTGACCAAGGAAGGTAGGTCACCACTCCGGCTGAGGCCAAGTCCCACCGCGGCGCACGGGGCGCCGGCCGTTTACAGGCCGGCGCCCGCCGGCTCTGGCGAAAGCCGGCGCGCCCGGACCCTCCGGACGATGGCGGCTCCGCCGACACCGACGAGGACCATGACGATCGTAAAGACGGCGAGGACGGCCGTCGAGATCGGGACGAAGCCGCCCAGCGCGGCGAAGAACCAGAGCCGCGGCCCGCGGCCGAGGAACGTCGCGAAGAGGTATTTCCCCACCGGGTAGCCGGCGATGGGCGCGAGCAGTCGCACGGTCCAGTACGGCAAGGGGCTCCACGCGGCCAACCAGACACAGAAGAAGGGCGATCGCTTGAACAACTTCACGGTCGCCGAGACGAGCCGTGACTCACGGAACTTGTCCAGGCGGCGGTGACGGAGCGCCAGACGGTAGAGGTGGTAGTTCAGAAGCTCGATGTAGAGAATGGCGAGGATGCCCAGCAACGCGACCAGGACCGGCGAATAGACCCTGCCCATCACCATCAGCACGGGCTCGTACGCGGCAGGCAGTACCGGGGAGAGCGGGCCGTTGAGCGCCAGCGTCAGACAGACGAAGCCCGCGAACGCGGCGACGTCGGGCCAACGCGCGGCCGGATACAGCGCGATCAAACCGACGACGCCCGTGCCGCGCACGACGCCGTCCCAGAGCGGCGATCCGCGCTTCTTGGTCAGCACGCGCCAGATCGTCCGGGCCCGCGTCATACCGCCTCCGCCGACAGAACCGGTACGCCGAGGCTCGCTGCGGGAACGCCGTCGATGCCATCCGGCGCGGCCACGCCGAGACGCTCGAGGATCGTCGGCATGAGGTCGGCCGTGCGCATCGGTACATCCGGCAGCGGGATGCTGGCCGCGAGCGGAACGAGCATGTGCTCGCGGATCAGCGCGCCGTGTCCCGCACGATGCTCCGGAATCTCCCAGTCATCCCGGAAATCGAAGCCGAGCTTCGCGGACAACACGAGATCGCCCGTGCGCCGCTCGGCGAGCAGTGAGAGTAGCTGCCGCGGTGCATCGGGCAGCGGCCCGGGCAACGTACGCTCGAGCAACGCGCGGTCTTCGAAGACGCCCGACGCGCCAATGGCGAAGACATCACCGTCGCCATCGTTGGCAATGCGAACCGAGCCTGCGACGTCGGTCACCGTGGCCGAGCCCCGCCCCGAGCGGACGCGAACGCCGCCGTGGCCATCGCGCAGCGCGACCAGATCGACGCCGGGGAGGGCGACGAGAAAATCGAGCAGATCATCCGGGATTTCCGCGCCGGCGAGGGGACGCCGGCGTTCGGACAGCGGATCGAGATACACCTGCGCCGACCCGTTACCGGATACCATCACCGCAGCGCGCGCACCGCGACGCCAGACGTGAATCGGGTGTCGAACGGTCGGCGTGCCGCGGCCCTCGAGGGCGAGCGCAAGGTCCGTGTGTTGCCTCACATCCGAAGCGCCGTGATCGGACACGAGGAACAGGTCGGGCAGCGGTTCGCGCACGTGCGATCGCCAGCGCGCGAGGAAACGGCCGAGCGCACGGTCGACGGCGCGGTAGCGGTCCTCGACAGTCTCGGCGAGCGGGCCATCGAAATGGGTCACGCCATCGATGCCCGGGAAGACGACGAGCAAAAAGCGCCATGACAGCATTGCGGCCGCGCTCCAGTGTTCGGCGACCGCATCATCCAGCTTAGCATAGAGGCGGGGCACGTAGTGCGCCGCGGAGCCGATCAACGCGCGTCGCACGGGCATGAGGTGCGCCGCCGGCGGAAGTCCACGCGTGATCGGACTGCACACGCCGACGCTCGGCGTCAGCTCGAAGAGCGTCGGTGTGGGGTCCAGGTCTCGGTTGATCCAGCCGGCCTGTACGCCGCAGTAACTGCGAGCCGCACGCCAGCGGCCTGCGCGCGTCCGCTGCTCGTCACGATCGAACCAGCGGATGCCCGGCACCCCGGCGGCCGCCGGG
>JBFJPA010000321.1:0-5971 GCA_041617355.1 Longimicrobiales bacterium | reverse complement strand
GACAGCCTCGGCGTCCCGTACCTGCTCGAGGGCGACTGGCAGAAGGTCGGTTCGATCCTGCGCATCCGGATCGCGCTGATCGGTGGAAGCGATCGGTCGACGTTGTGGTCGCAGTCCTACGACCGCGAATTTCGTGATGTCCTCGCCATTCAGGACGAAATCGCACGGGCCGTCGCGCGCGAAGTCGGGTTACGATTGGGTGTAACTCCGGCCGCGAGGCAGGACCCGGCGCGGGCCGTGAATCCGGCTGCGTACGAGCTCTACCTGCTGGGCAGCGACCGGAGGTTGCTGCGCACGGACAGCGCCTCACGCCTGGGGCTCGAATACTTTCGGCGCGCGATCGCCATTGACTCGACGTTCGCGGCCGCGTACGCGGGTCTGGCGTTCATGTACATCCGGGTCTCGCCGCGCGAGAGTCCGGACATGCCGAGGCACCAGCGAGTCGCGATCGCGGAGCGGCTCGTGCGCAAGGCGCTCGCGCTGGATCCCGAGCTCCCGATGGCGCACGATGTTCTGGGCGTCGTTCACATGTACCGATTCCGGTTCGCGCAGGCCGAGCGCAGTCTGCGGCAAGCCATCGCGCTGGACCCGAGCCGGCCGGAACCGCGCGAGAGGCTGTCGCTCCTCTACGTCTGGGTGGGTCGATTCGCGGATGTCCTGGAGGAAGCGACGCTGGCGCTCCAACTCGATCCACTTTCCCCGATCGCGCACGCGCAGCTCGCCCGGGCCTATCTGGTCAACGACCGCTGTGATGAGGCCATGCGGCAGCTCGAGCACATCGCGAACGTCGATCCCCCCGTGGGCCGCGCTCGACTGGTCGCGGCACAGTGCCTCGGGCGCGCCGGCCGGTGGGACGAGGCCATCGCCCAATTCCAGCAACCTGAAGGCGAGCTCATCCGGGGGACGGAAGCGCGCGGCCTGGTCGGCTGGGTGCTGGCGCGCGCGGGCCGGACCGAGGAGGCGCTGACTTTCCTCGAGACGGCCCGCGATCATGCCGAACGAACGGAGGGAGACGCGTTCGACGTCGCCCTCGTGTACGCCGGCCTGCGCGATTTCGACCAGGCGTTCGCATGGCTCGAGCGATCGATCGACGACCAGTCGATGACGTGGATGATCATGGAGCCGTTCGTGGAGGATGTCAGGCAGGATCCGCGGTTCGACCGCTTGATGCGACGCATCGGGCTTCAGAAGCGGTAACGAAGCGCGAGCTGGAGCTGGAACCGCGACTCGGTCAGGAGCGTCGACCACTCGGAACCCGCCACGTCGTAGTGGAAGACCGGCTGCGTCGAATCGGGTCCGCCCGGCGTGTAGCCCAAGTGCTCGAGCAGCTCCGGCTTCGCGACCCGGAGCTGACCCCAGCCGCGGTGCAACAGATTGAGGACGTTGAATACCTGCAGCTCCCCTTCGAGCGTCCTGCCGGCAGCCGGTACGGCCTGCCGCAGCAAGGCCACCGTCGTATGCGTCCAGGGCTCGCGACAGCTGTTGCGATGCACGTGCCGGCCGCGCTGCTGCCGCAGACAAGGCGTGCGCGTGATGAACTCCTCGAACGCCGCCTGTTGCCGGCTGACGTCCTCGGGCGAAACGCCGCTGAACCGGATCTCGCCCGGATCCCGAGCATCACGCGGGACGTAGATGGGATCGTTCGTGTTCGAGCCGTCGGCGTTGAGATCGCCGAGCGGTTCCGCGCCGCGCGCAACGTACGTGAACGGGCTGCCCGACTCGCCGACATAGTAGAAGGCCAATTCCGTCGGCCAGTGCCGCCAGGGCGCGCGCACCGTGCCCGCCAGCAAGAACCGGTGCGGCACATCGTTCAGCGAGATACCGGTGCGGCCGTCATCATGCCGGCCGGAAACGGCGCGTCCCGCCCAGTTGAGCGTGCCGCGCACGGCCGTGCGCAGCGGCGTCTGCACATCGCGCACGCGGGAGTACGTGTACGATGAGATCGCGGACATGCCTTCCGTGAATCGTTTCTCCATTCGTGCGGACAGCTGCACCGAATGGTTCCGCGAGGTGTTGCGCAGATCGATCACCTCGGGGAACGTCGCGTCGCGTCGCGCCGGCCGGATGCCCATCGTCCCGACGCTCCCGTAGAGCACGCGTCCGTGTCGATCGACGCCCTGCGGTCCTACGAGATTGAGGTTGACGAACTCGAAGTCGGAGAGGTTGCGCGTGAGCAGCACTTCCGCCGTCGCCAACACGTTCCAAGGCAACTGACGGTCGTAGGCGAGGGATGCGCGCAAGGCTTGGGCGAGGCGCAGGTCGCTTGCGAGCAGGTCGACATCGCCGGTCGGCGCTTCGGTGAGGGCGGGGCCCGTGGCGCAGGCGAGGGGTGCGGCCCGCCGGTCCGGCTCGAAGGGTGGCGCTGGGCCCCGATCGCCGGAGGCGACACCACAACGCAGCTGGCCGACGCCCACGCCGTAACTGGACCGCGCCGTCTGCAGCCAGGCCGGCGGCGGCCTTCCCGTGAAGATGCCCATGCCGCCGCGCAACCAGTCGCGCTGATCGCCCGAGACGTCCCAGACGAACCCGACGCGCGGCGACAGGTGGACACGACGCCGCGGCAGCTCATCCGTGCGTCGCGTGAAGACGGAATCGACCCGCGCGTTGTACGGCGCGCGATCGTTGAGTGACAGGAGATCGGCACGCAGGCCCAACGTCGTCGAGAGGCGCGAGCCCATCTGCCACTGGTCGCCTACATAGGCCGCGAATTGCGCACCGAGGAACGGCGCGTTCGCGCTGCCGAAGTCGCGGCGCACGACGTACCGGCTCGGCCGGCCCGCCGCTAGGGCATCGAGACCGTTGAACGTCCAGGTGCCGTACGAGCCCACCAGTCCGCGCGAGCGGCTCGCGAACAGCTCCGTCGCGACGCCCGCGGTGAGCACGTGGGCCGTGCCGAACGGGATCGTGAGGTTGTCGACGACGTTCACGTTCCAGTACCGCTGATAAAGTCCCTGCGCCTGGTCGAAGGTGCCCGTCACCAGAACGACGGAGCCTCCAGCCGCGCCCGGCACGTTCACCCTCACCTGAGGCTGGTCGACAGGGGACGAGAAGACGAAGTCGCCCGATCGGTGGGAGACGAGCAGCTCGTTGTGACCGCCTCCGGCGCGCGACAACGTCGTGTGCAGCTGCACGGACATTAGCCGGTTCTCGCGTTGCTGCTCCGTCTGAAACGTCGAAAGCGGGAACACCGTCCGGCTTCGCGAGAATATGTCCTGCGCGCCGCGATCGTAGTTCAGCCAGAACACCGCACGGCTCCTCCACGCCGGCAGCGCGAGATCGAAGCGCGTGAAGACGTTGGTGAGCGGGTTGCGGTTCTGCACAGCGCCCGCCGACCCGGCCTCCAGTCCGTACCCGCGCAGGAGGTCCTGGAGTCGAGACAGATCGCTCTCACGGACCGGAACGGGATCGGCGGTGGTCGTCGCCTGTCCGAGGAAGGGGCCTGGCGCGGGTGAGCTCAGCCGCTGCAGCTCCGCGGCCGCGAAGACGTGCAGCCGATCGCGCACGATGGGGCCGCCCAGCGAAACGCCATATTGCACGCGATCGTAACGCGCGCTGGTGCCGGTATCCCCTCGCGCGAGCCGGTCGTTGCGCAGGTACCCGAACGCGGAGCCCTCGAGCCGGTTCGTGCCGGATCGCGTCACCGAGTTGACCAGCGCGCCGGCGAAGTCGCCGTACCGCACGTCATAGGGTGCGACGAGGACCTGGTACTCTTTTACGGCGTCGAGCGGGATCGACCGGCTGCCGGCGAGCGACGCCGTGGCATTCACCAGCGTGCGCTCGGGTACGCCGTTGATCAGGAAGTTGTTATAACGGATGCCGAGTCCGCCGCCGGAGAAGCCCCAGCGGAATCCGACCTTCGTGGAGATCTGCGGGACCAAGCGCACGAAGTCGTAGAGCTCGCGGTCCAGCGTGGGCAGCCGGTGCAGCAGCGAATCATCGATGATCGCGGCCGTGCCGCCGTGTGCGAGCACCGCTCGAACCGCCGTGACCTGCATGGGATCCAACACGACGGCGGCCGGCGACAGAACGAAGGCGACGTCGAGCGATTCGCCCAGTCGGATCACGAGCCCGTCCCGACTCG
This sequence comes from Longimicrobiales bacterium, assembly GCA_041617355.1. Taxonomy (GTDB): domain Bacteria; phylum Gemmatimonadota; class Gemmatimonadetes; order Longimicrobiales; family RSA9; genus JBFJPA01. Next base: position 1,890 of record JBFJPA010000321.1, on the reverse strand, counting down.
CCGAGTGGTAGGCAATGTGTTGCACCGTGATCGCGTACGGCCCGCCGACTTCGAGACCCTGGAACAGGAAGCGGCCGTCGCGCACGTCGTTCTGTACGGAGAAGCCGGTCGCCGTGTTCGACACGGTGACGCGCGCGCCGTCGGCCGTTGCGCCATCCGTCGTGCCGACCGTTCCGCGGATGCTCGCTGTCGTGATGGCCTGGGCGTGGAGGTCCGGCGGTCTCGACGAGAGACACGACAACACACAGAGGAGCGCAAGGAAAGGCGTCCCCTGGTTGGCCTCGGGCGTCGAGCGTTCCGGCTGGGACCGGCGACTGGAGCGAAGCCCCAGCATGATGATGCGCCTCCGCGGTTCCCGGATCGCAGCAGGCGGCCGCGATCCGAACCAGCCTGCGAAGAGCTGACTCTGTCCGGAGGAATCTACGGTCGCGTCAGGCCAGAATCACCAGCAGCGACGTCAGGTACAGGGCGAGGCCGGTCAGCACGCCCACGACAGCGAGCACTTCGCGGCGGCTGAACCCCGTGTGGCCTTTGGCCAGGCCCATCCGGGCCGAGCCTCGCGCGCTCGACGGGGTGGTCCATGTGCCGGTCATCATTCTCTCGCTTCTCCTGCTGCAGTCATCGGCTTATTGGACACCTCGAAGCCGACGAACGTTGCAGCGTTCCTGCTTCGAGAAGGACGTCTGGGACGTCCTCCTACTTCTATACGCGCAAAGGCGAGAGAAAAGGGACAGGCGGCGGCTCAAAACCGCCACTCGATGCCGAGCAGCGGCAGGAGTGGCAGGGTCGCGAGCGGACGCCCGTCGTCGTTCGGGTCCGGATTGTCGTCATAGAAGAACAGCGCATCCCGTCGATCCAGCGCGTTCAGCAGCTTGAAGTAGGGGGTGAACTGGAAGGAGCGGTCACCGCGCTCGAAGGCCCAGGTGCGCGCGATGCGGGCGTCGAGTCGAATCATCGACGACGGGGGCGGCCGCAGGCTGGACTGCTTTTCGGTCGCCAGTCCTCCTGCATCCACGGCGGACGAGGCGACGCTGCTGATGTCGATCCCGGTCAGCGGCAGGCCCGAGCCATACGTGAGCGTGAGGTCGGCAACGACGTCGGGGCCCAGACGGCCGCGCATGCCAAGCGAGAGCACCTGGTGCGCGGAGAAGCGCTGGCTGATGTCGCTGTCCTCGGGTTGCGACCAGAGCCACGCGAGCGAGTAGCCGAGCCACGCCGTGAGCGCGCCCCGGTCGCGGTACGCCCACAGGTCGATGCCAGACGTATACGCCTGGTCGGCCGTCGCATCCGGCAGGTCCGTGAACCGCTTGAGGTAGCCCTGCAGCTCGAGCCGCGTCTGCTCGGCGATCTCCTGGTCGAGCGAAATCGCGACGTGCGAGGCACGCGCCACGCCGAACCGCAGCGGCCCGGGCACGAGGTTGAACCCGCGGTCCCGCACGTACTGGTGATAGCTGCCTGCCGTGATGGACAACGTGGACTTCTCGCTCAGCAGCCAGCTGGCGCCGATGCGTGGCGCGGGCCGCACCTCGCCTGACTGGTCGACATCGAGACGGAGACCGCCGCGCACGCGCATTTCCTCGGACGCGCGCAGATCCACCTCGCCGTAACCCGACCAGGTCGTGATCGCGACCGCTTCCACGATCGAGTCCGGATCCTCGCGCAGCGACTCGCGCTCGACCGAGGTGCCGAACGTGATCGCGTGCGAGCCGAAACGGCGGCTGCCATCGGCGTGGGCGCGAACGCGGATGTTGCGGCTTTCGAGATCGTCCAGGAGGCCGGTCCGGCGCGGGATGCGGCCGTCGGCGCGCGACAGGGAAGCGCCGACCTCGAGGCTACCGGCGTCGTACGTCCGATCCCAGGCCGCACTCACGGCAGCACTGCCCCACGCGG
>JBFJPA010000320.1:0-5996 GCA_041617355.1 Longimicrobiales bacterium | reverse complement strand
AGGTGCCGTAGAAGCGCGCGTGCACGTTGGGCCCGTCTTCCGGCAGCGCGATGCCGCCATCGGTCGCAGTCGCGACCCACGGTCGGCCGGCGTAGAGGTCGATGTCGATCTCGGACAGCGAGAAGCCACGCACCCGTGCGCCGCCCGACCGTTGGGGATAGCCCTCCAGCTGGAGCGCGATGGCCATGTCGATGGGGTCAATGCCACGCATCGCCGCGAGCTGAGCCAGCGACTGCCCGATGTACGTCGAGTCCGGATAGTCGAAGACGACGACCTTATCCGCGCCGCCGCGCCGCTGGATCTCGTGCGCGATGTCGAGCCGCAGATCGCGGGTGCGCGCCGGATCGCTGAGGACCGCGCGCAGGTTCGCGGCACGGTCCTCGCCGCCCTCGAGCGCCCAGTCCGGGATGAGCACCGTGCCGCCATCGCTGCCGCTCGTGTCGTACGGGTACTGATCAGCGTAAACCTGAACGCCGCGGTCACGCGCCCGTTCGATCAGCTGGATGGCGGCGCGTCCCGATCCCCAGTAGTTCGCGCCTTTCGCCTTGATGTGCGAGGCTACGACGACGCCGCCCGTGCGTTCCCCGATCTCGATCGTCTCGCGGACCGCATCGAGCAGGTTGGGCGGACCCGGCTCATCCCGGCTGGGCCAGTACCACATCGGATCCGCGCCTTCGGACCGCTCATGCGAGATGTAGACGCCGCGGTGAGGAACGATCTCTTCCACGAGGGCGACGACTTCGTCCGTGACGCTGTAGCGGCCGGGTGCGTACTCGAGGCCGGCCGAGAGTCCGAACGCGCCATCGCGCATGCCTTCCTGGACGAGGGAGCGCATGGTCGCGATCTCGGCGTCCGTAGCCGGCCGGCGGAAGTCCTGGCCCATGGCCCGCCGACGGACTTCGCCGTGCCCGATCAGCAGGAGCGCATTGGGTCCGATCCCGAGGCGCTCCATGGTGGCCCGCTGATCGCGAATCGGCCAGGGCGACCGGCCATCCTGATTGACGACGACGGTCGTGATTCCCTGGGTGACCAGATTCGGCGCCGCCCGACGACGCGCATCCTCGTCGCGCAACGTGCGTCGTCCGCCGCCGGAGTTGTCATCGGCGTGCGAGTGAATGTCGATGAAGCCGGGGGCGACGATCTGACCGGCTGCATCCACGATTCGGGCCGCCGTCGCGGCGGACAGGTCGCCGATCGCGACGATGCGGTCGCCCGCGACGCCGACGTCGCCGCGGTACCACGGGTTGCCCGTCCCATCCAGGATGCGTCCGTTCCGGATGATCAGATCCAGCTGTTGCGGCGCCTGTGCCGCGAGCGATCCGGCCGCGAGGAAGAGCGCAGCAGTGACACGGAGCAGATGGACGATGGCGGCCGGGCGCATGGGTCCTCCGTGGGTGGCGAGGCGTAGGCGGCAGGATGCGCGCGGGCGGGTCGAGGGGCAAGGACGTCGCTTGACCCGAACGTCGGCGGAGCGTAGCTCGAAGGTAGCCCCGCTCCGGAGGTTCGGAACTGAGTACGCTCGATCCAGTCCTTCGCGCCGCTGTCGAAGTCATGGTGCCGGTCGCCGAGCTCGACGAGAACGGCTGGAACCACCTCGCCGCCATCGTCGGGAAGGCGCTGGCCGATCGGCCGGAGCGCCTGCGGCGCCAGTTCCGCCTCTTCCTGCGCGTGCTCGACCTGGCCCCGCTCGCGCGTTTCGGCCGGCGATTCCGTTCGTTGGACGAACCGCGGCGCGCACAGGTCCTCGAGGCCCTGCAGGACTCGCCGCTGTTACTGCTTCGGCGGGGTGTTTGGGGCCTGCGCACGATCGTCCTGATGGGTTATTACGCGCGGCCCGGTGCGGCAGCCGAAGTCGGGTATCGCGCCGACCCGCGCGGCTGGTCGGCACGAGCGGGAGGGTCCTCATGACGGAGCTCGAACGCGACGTCGTGATCGTGGGGTCCGGCGCCGGTGGCGGCACCGTCGCGGCGGCCCTGGCGCCACTCTGCCGCGACGGCGTGCGCATCCTCGTGCTCGAACAGGGTCCGAAGCTGCGCGACGACGAGTTCTCCGGCGACGAGCTCGACATGGCGCCGTCGCTCTACGCCGATGGCGGCGGGTTCCTCACGGCCGATGGCACGATGACGCTCGCGTTCGGCCAGCTGTACGGCGGATCCACGGTCGTCTACACAGGCACATCGCTCGTTGCGCCCGCCCACGTGATCGATGGCTGGGCCGTGCCGGGTCTGACGCACACCGATGTCGCGACTCGATCGGCGAAGTACATCGAACAGAACAACGTCCACCTGCTGCCGGCGGAGGAGATCAACGACAACAACCGGCTCTTCGTGAAGGGCTGCCAGGGCGCCGAGCTCCACGCCGAGCAGTTTCCCATCAACGTGAAGGGCTGCAGGGGCTCGAGCCTGTGCAACCTCGGTTGTCCGAACGGCGCCAAGCAGGGCACGCATCGCGTCCAGCTGCCTGCCGCCGAACGTGACGGTGTCGAAGTCGTGACGCGCGCCGAAGTGCTGCGCATCGAAGATCACGCCGTCGTCGTGCGCGTCTCGGAGCGACCACCGGGCGGCAAGGGAGAACCATCGCCGTGGACGCCGGGCGAGTATCGAGTCCGGGCAAGCGCCGTAATCGCGGCCGGCGGCAGCATCGGTTCGAGCGCGCTGTTGCTGCGCTCGGGCCGCGCCGAGCACCTGCCCCGCCTCGGCCACGGGTTCACCTGTCATCCCGCCTTCATCCTCGTCGCCGAACACGCAGCCGCGATCACCAACGACGTCGGCCACCCCAAGAGCTATTACGTCGATCGCGCGGAGACGGATGGCTTCGTCCTCGAGACGTGTATGTACTTTCCGTTCACGACGGCGAAGAACATGACGGGATTCGGGCCCGAGCACACGGCCATGATGCGCGCCTTCCCGCGTCTGCAGATGATCCTCGTGCTCGCCTGCGACCACGCGGCCGACGACCACACCATTCGTGTCGACGATGAAGGTCGGCCCATCGTTCACTACCGGTTCACGCGCGACGTCATCCGCTCCATGGTCCAGGCGACGCGTGTGTCCGCTCGCATCTTCTTCGCCGCCGGCGCCATTCGCGTGCACGCGCCCACGGCAAGGCCCCACATCATCGAAAGACACGAGGCGGACCGTATCGATGAACGCATCACGGAACGACACTTCGTCCCCGGCACGACGACGGTGTCCGCCGCGCACCTGATGGGCGGGTGCGGCATGGGCCGCACGCACGCGGACTCGGTGACGGACTCGTGGGGACGCGTACACGGCGAGCCGTGGCTGCGCGTCGCCGATTCCGCGCTTTTCCCCGACTCTCTCGAGATCAATCCGTACTTGACCGTGATGGCCCTGGCCGACCGTGTCGCAGAGGGATTGCGGGTCGACCTCGCCGAACTGCGAACGGTTGGGTCTAGTCCGTGATGCAGCGCGCGGCGATTCCTCTCTCCGTCCCACACCTGACCGGCGCCGAGTTGGATGCGGTGGCGCGGGCCGTAGCGACGAACTGGATCGCACCCATCGGTCCCGAAGTCGATGCCTTCGAGGTAGAGTTCGCGAAGTCGGTCGGTGCGGCGCACGCGCTCGCGACGACGTCGGGCACGGCAGCGATCCATTTGGGCCTGCGCGTCCTCGGCATCGGCCCGGGCGATGAGGTGCTGGTCAGCACGCTGACGTTCTGCGCGTCGGTCAACCCCGTCCTGTACCTCGGCGCGACGCCGATCTTCGTGGACTCCGAAGCGACGTCCTGGAACATGGACGCGGCGATCCTCGTGGACGAGTTGGATCGCCGGGGACGAGCCGGTCGGCTGCCGGCGGCCGTCGTGGTCGTGCACCTGTTCGGTCAGGTTGCGGACATGGCGCCGATCGAGGTCGCGTGCAGGCGATGGGGCGTGCCAATCCTCGAGGACGCGGCGGAAGCACTGGGCGCCACCCACGGTAGCGGCACATTGGTTCGGCAGGCCGGCACGATCGGGGAAGTCGGCGCCTTCTCGTTCGACGGCAGCAAGGTGATCACGACGTCAATGGGCGGCATGCTCGTGTCCGATCGACGGGAGTGGGTCGATCATGCGCGCAAGCTCGCGCGCCAGGCGCGTGAACCGGTCGCCCACTACGAGCACACGGAAATCGGATACAACTACCGCATGAGCAACCTTCTCGCCGCATTCGGACGCGTGCAGCTGGGCGCGCTGCCGGAGCGGGTCGAGGCGAGACGCCGCGTCTTCGACGGGTATCGTGAACAGTTGGCAGGCCTGTCGGGAGTCGAGTTGCAGGGTGAGGCGCCATGGGGGCGGCACGCCCGATGGCTGAGCTGTATTCTCGTCGACCCGGCGGTCGCGGGCACGACGCGCGAAGGAGTGCGGCAGCGCCTGCTAGCGGAAGGCATCGAGAGCCGGCCTGTGTGGAAGCCGATGCACCTGCAGCCGGTCTATCGCGAGCGAGGGTTGGCCTGTCTGGGCGGCGCGGTCGCGGAGCGGTTGTTCGAGCACGGACTCTGCCTGCCTTCGTCGTCCTCGCTCGACGAAAGTGACATCGCGAGGGTCTGCGACGTGATCCGGGCGGAGGTCGCGCATGCCTGAGAAGGGGGGCGCCGGGCGGAAGGGGATCATGCTCGCGGGGGGTGCCGGCACGCGTCTCTATCCCATGACTATCCCTGTCACGAAGCAACTGCTGCCCGTCTTCGACAAGCCATTGATCTATTATCCACTCAGCGTCCTGATGCTGGCGGGCATCCGCGACATCCTGCTCATCTCGACGCCGCGCGACCTGCCCGCCTTCCAGCACCTCCTGGGTGACGGCTCCGCGTGGGGTTTGTCGATTACGTACGCCGAGCAAGCACGCCCGAACGGATCGCCCGAGGCCTACGTCATCGGCGAAGAGTTTCTGAGTGGCGGTCCATCGATGCTGATCCTGGGCGACAACATGTTGTACGGCGCGCGGCTGTCCGAACAGCTCCGGGCCGCAGCGGAGGCCGTCGACGGCGCGACACTGTTCGCGTACCGGGTCCGGAACCCGCAGGAGTTCGGCGTCGTCACGCTCGATGCGGAGAACCGGCCCGTCGCGCTGGTCGAGAAGCCGCGCGAGTTCCGTTCGCCGTGGGCCGTAATCGGCCTGTACCTCATGGACGGATCCGCGCCGTCACGGGCGAAGCAGCTGCAACCTTCGAAGCGAGGCGAGCTCGAGATCGTCGATCTGCTGAACACGTATCTGAAGGAGGGTCAACTTCGTGCCGAGCTCCTCGGCCGCGGCGTGTCCTGGCTCGATACCGGCACGCCGCATTCCTTGCTGCAGGCCGCGCATTTCGTCGAAGTGTTGCAAGAACGACAGGGATTGCAGGTTGCCTGCCCCGAGGAAATCGCCTACCGCATGGGCTACATCGACGCGGAGGACCTGCGCCGGCTGGCCCAGCGCCTCAAGAAGACCGAGTACGGCGACTACCTGATGAGACTCTCACGCGAAACCGTGGATGCCATCCTCTGAGCACACGCCGCGCGGCATTCTCGTGACGGGCGGCGCCGGATTCATCGGATCGCATCTGGTCCGCCACCTGCTGCACGCGCAGCGTGACGTCCGCGTCGTCGTACTCGATCTGCTGACCTATGCCGGCGATCTGTCCCGCCTCGACGACGTCCGCGGTGACGCCCGGCTCGAGATCGTGATCGGCGACATTTGCGATCGCCCCGCGGTCGACGCGCTCATCGGCAGGCCCGACATCGACACCGTGATCCACCTCGCGGCGGAGTCGCACGTGGATCGCTCGATCACCGGTCCGCCGGCGTTCATTCACACCAATGTCGTCGGGACACTGACCCTGTTGGAAGCGTGCCGCGAGACGTGGCTGCGACCGGATCGGCCAAGGCCGGAGGTGCGGTTCCACCACGTGTCCACCGACGAAGTGTACGGCCAGCTCGGACCCGGCGATCCGCCCTTCACGGAGTCGACGCCGTACGCGCCGAACTCGCCGTACTCCGCATCGAAGGCCGCATCCGATCACCT
>JBFJPA010000319.1:0-5999 GCA_041617355.1 Longimicrobiales bacterium | reverse complement strand
CTCCCTCTCCCCCTCCCTATCCCTGTCCCCTTCCGTTTATCGACTGACCTGCACGAATCCACTCGCCGTGGCCGCGCCTGCCCGGAGCTGCACGGTGTAGAGGCCCGGCGCGACGAGGTTGGCGCGACCGAACCGGCCGCCACCCGGCCCACCCTGCGGCGGGCCGCCGCCGCGCGACAGGTCCCACACGTACACGTTGAGTCCGGCGGTCGCGGTCTCCTGAATCTCGCGCACGGTCGCGCCGCGACTGTCCTGGAGGGTGAGCTGTACCGGCCCGGCCCGGCCGACCCAGTAGTAGATGGCGGCGGCGATGGGCGCGCGGCCGTCGCGCAGCTGGCCCGGCTCTGGAGATACGAGCACGTGCGCATCGCTGGCCGTGATCGTCGGCGTGATCTGCTGAAGCGGGCGCACGTCCAGCGCGAACATGCCTCGCCCGTGCGTCGCCGCGACGAGGATGTCTTCGCTCGGGTGGATGACGATGTCGTGCACGAACGTCGAGGGCAGTCCGGCCGCGAGCGCGTCCCAAGAGCGGCCGCCGTCGAACGTGACGTACGCGCCGACGTCGGTGCCGACGTAGAGCACGTTCGGGTTGCGGTGATCTTCCTTGATGACGTTGACCGGGCCGACGGGGATGTTACCAACGATGGACGCCCAGGTGCGGCCGTAGTCCGTGGACTTCCACAGGTACGGCACGAAGTCGTCGTCGCGCTTGCCGTTCTGTGCGACGTAGACGCTGCCTTCATCGTATTTCGAGGCGACGATCTCCGCGATGAACTTGCCGGGCGGCAGTCCTGCGGTAATCTCCGTCCACGTCTTGCCCGCATCGCGCGTGACATGGACGCGGCCATCGTCGGTGCCGGCGTAGAGCACGCCGAACCGGAGCGGCGACTCGGCGAGCGAGAAGATGGTCTGGTAGGGGATGTCGCCGAGCTTGTTCGGGTCGTTGTGTGTGAGGTCGTTGCTGATGCGCTCCCACGTCTGGCCCTTGTCCATCGAGCGGTGCACGACGTTGAAGCCGTGATAGACGATGTCCGGGTTGTGCGGCGACAGCATGAACGGCGCCAGCCACTGGCCTCGCCAGGCCAGTTGTCCTTCCGGAGCCCGCGGCGTGATGTTCGTCGACTCGTCCGCGTGAAGATTCGTGCGCGAGATGTTGCCGTAGAATCCCGCCGAATAGACCAGGTTGGGATCGCGCGGGTCGATGGCGTGATTGCTGCCCTCCCCGCCGGGCGCGTTTTCCCACTCGACGGCCGGGACCTGCGTGCGGCCCCGCGACAGGTCGACGACGCCTCGCCGGCTGCCGTGATCCTGGATCGAGCCGTACACGCGGAACGGGGCACCCATGTCGTGCGCGACGTTGAAGAACTGGACGGCCGGGATCTCGACGAAGAAGCGCCAGTTCGCGCCGTGGTCGTAGCTGACGTAGACGCCACCGTCGTTGCTGTTCACGAGGTACCCGGAATTGTCCGGATCGATGAACAGGCCGTGGTGGTCGCCGTGCATGCCGCGCAGCGGACGGAACGTCTTGCCGCCATCCTCGCTGACGTTCAGCGCGAGGCCCATGACGTAGATGCGGTTGGGATCGTTCGGGTCGATGCGCATCTGGCCGAACACCCAGCCGTACGTACCGCCGAGCCGCTCCATGTAGGGCGAGGATTCGCTGACCTGGCGCCAGCTGCCGCCGGCGTTGTCGGAGCGGTACACGGTCGCGCCTTTGATGACGGGGCCAGCGGGGCGGCCGTAGGCATCCATCTGTCCGGGCTCCGGCTGGCGCGCCACTTCGTAGTTGTCGACGAACGCATAGAGCACGTCGGGATTCGAGCGCGCGATGTCGATGCCGATGCGGCCGCGGAAATGGGCCGCGGGCAATCCCTCGTTCATGGGACGCCACGTCGCGCCGCCGTCGGTGCTCTTCCAGATGCCGCTGCCGCTGTACCCTGCCTCGTTGCGCGGGTCGTTCCACTTCTTGCGCACGCGCTGCCAGGTCGAAGCGTACAGCGTGTTCGGGTCGGTCGGGTGCATGACGAGGTCGATCGCACCCGTACGGGCATCGACGTAATGGATCTTCTGCCACGTCCGGCCGCCGTCCGTCGTCTTGAACACGCCGCGTTCTTCGTTGTCCGTCCATTCGTGGCCGGACGCGGCGACGTAGACGATGTCCGGGTTGGTCGGGTGCACGATGATGCGCGCGATCGTGTGGGTGCCCGCGAGCCCGGAGTACGCGAACGAGTCGCCACCGTTCGTGGACTTGAAGATGCCGGCGCCCGCCATCGAGCTGCGGAAGATGTTCGCCTCGCCCGTGCCGACCCAGACGATGTTCGGATCGGTCGGCGCAATGGCGATGTCACCGATCGAGGTGGACGGGGCCCGGTCGAAGATCGGCTCCCAGCTCGTGCCTTCGTTGCGTGAGCGCCAGACACCGCCCGACGCCGTCGCCGCGTAGATCGTGTAGGTCCTGCCCTTCGGCGTGAGGACGGCAATGTCCGTGCTGCGGCCGCTGATGTTGGTCGGGCCGAGGTGCATCCAGCGGGCGCCTTTCAGCTTGGACCCCTCGACGAGCGCAGCCTGCTGGTCGTACATGCGCATGCGCTGCTCGGGCGGCGTGACCTGTGCCGAAACCGTGGGCGCGAGCAGCGCGGTCGATAGCAGCAGCGCGGCGGATCGGCGGATGCGCGACGGAACGGACATGGGAGGCTCTCCGGGGGCGGACGAAGGCAAGGGGTCGGCGGAAGCGTAGGCAGTGCGGCGGTGGGGAGCAAGGCTGCGTCGAAAACGCACTCGCTCACCACCGGTGGGAAGGGCTGGCTCCGGCGCTCACTCCACGCGCAGCACCGTCGCCGGGTCGGTCCGTGACGCGCGCTGTGCAGGTAGGAGACAGGCGAGGCCTGCAGTGAGCGCGAGGAGCACGGGCGCCGCGACGAACGTCAGCGCATCGCCCGCCGACACGCCGAACAACAGGCTCTCGAGCAGACGAGAGATGGCGAGACCGCCCGCGACGCCCAGGCCAATGCCGAGCACGACCGGCCGCATGCCTTCGCGCAACACCAGTCCCAACACGTCGTAGCGGTCGGCGCCGAGGCTCATGCGGATGCCCAGCTCGTGGCGGCGCTGTGCGACGCCGCGCGAGACGACGCCGTAGATGCCGACAATCGCGAGCAGCAGTGCGACGGCCGCGAACGTCGTGAGCAGCTGTGTCCGGAACCGGGGCGCCGCGACCGTGGCCGCGACGACCTCACGCATCGGTTGGATCTCGCCGATGGCGGCACGCGGCTCGATGTCCCGAACCATCTCGCGAACCGCGCCGGACAACGCGAGCGGATTTCCCTCGGTGCGCAGAACAAGCACGGCCGGATTCGTCCGGACCCAGTCCGCGGCCTGCTCGTGCGGCAGGTAGAGACCGGGCTCCGGAGCACGGTCTGGCGAAAACTCGTACACGTCCCGGATGACGCCGACGATCTCGCGGTACATGCCGAATACGCGGATACGCTGGCCGATCGGGTCTTCACCGGGGAAGAAGCGGGTGACGGCCGTCTCATTGAGCAACGCCACCAGCCGCGAGCTCTCGCGATCGGTCGGCTCCACGCCTCGCCCTCGCACGACCTGGATGCCGAGGGCGTCGATCGCGCCCGCCGTGAGCGCACGCGTTTCCGCGCCCATGCCCTCGCCCGGCGGCGGCTCCGGCCGTCCTTCGATCTGGATGCCCATGCCGTTGAAACTGCCGCTCATGGGCAGGATGTCGATGATGCCGGCGGCGCGCACGCCGGGAAGGGCGGCAAGGCGGGTTTCGAGGCCGCGGTAGAGCTGTGTGACGTCGGCAATGGTGTCGTATGCGAAGATGGGTGGGAAGACGGGAACGGTCAGCGTGTTTTCGATGTGCACACCGGTATCCACGCGCTGCAGTTGTGCAAGGCTGCGGATGAGCAGGCCCGCGCCGATCAGCAGGGCACACGACAGTGCGATCTCGGCGACGACCAGACCGCGCTGGATCCGACGGCGCGCACTGCTCGTCGTCGCGCTTCGTCCGCCTTCGCGGAGTCCGCTCGCGACATCGCCCCGCGAGACGGCGAGGAGCGGCGCCAGCCCGAACGCTGCACCACACGCCACCGTCGCGAGGATGGCGAAGGCGAGCACGCCGGGATCGATCGCGATGTTCGCACTGCGCGCCAGTTGCCCGCCGGCGAGGGCCCGCAACGCCTGCACGCCGAAGTGGGCGACGGCAACGCCGGCGGCGCCCGCGAGCAGCGCGATCATGCCGTTTTCGACCAGCAGCTGTGCGGCGAGCCGACGGCGCGAGGCGCCGAGGGCCGCCCGCACGAGGAAATCGCGCTCGCCGTCCAGCGCCCGGACCAGCGCCAGGTTCGCCACGTTGGCACAGGCAATGAGCAGGACGAGGCCCGCCGCGACGAGCAGCACCAGCAGCGGCGTTCGCGAGTCCCCGACGACCGTATCCAGCAGCGGCGTCGCGACCATTGCCTGATTGGTCTGCTGGTCCGGGTACTCCCCGGCCAGGGCGCGCATGATGCCGTCCAGCTCATCCTGCGCCTGTGCTTGCGTCACACCGTCGCGAAGATGCGCGATCGCCGTGAACGAGCGACCGCCGCGCACGGCCTCGCCGAAATACGTCGGGGAGACGCGCCAAAGCTCGGGTTCGCCCCAGGACGCCGACAGCTGCGGGTCCTCGAAGTCGGCAGGAGTGACGCCCACAACCGTGTACGCCAGGCCGTTCAGCTCGATCGACGCGCCGATGATGTCGGGGGCTGCGCCGTACCGTCGCGTCCAGAGACCGTGGGACAACACGACACTGCGCGCGCTGCCCGGGACCTCTTCTTCGGCCGTGAAGAACCGGCCCGCCGCGGGCCGCACACCCAGAACGTCGAAGAATGCCGCAGACACCGACGCCGCGTTCAGCCGCTCCGCAGCTTCGCCGCCTGTCAGCAGCGGCCGGTACTCGTCGTACGCCGCAACCCCGTCGAGTGTACGCGCACGCTCACGTACGTCCTCGAACTCCGGAAACGAGATCGTGCCGAAGTCCATCCCTTCGCGGACGTTGTAACCGAACAGCCGGACCAGCCGGTCCGGCTCGTCGTACGGGAACGTCGTCAGCAGCACGCCGTTCACGGCGCTGAATACCGCCGTGTTCGCGCCGATTCCCAGTGCCAGGGTCGCCGCGGCGACTAGCGCGTAGCTCGGCCGTCGGCGCAACGTGCGCGCCGCCAGCCGCGTGTCCTGGCGTAGCAGCTCGAACGGCGACGTCCGGCGCGCACGCCCTTCCGCCTTCCGCCGGGGCGCCCGAAACCACAGCGCACGCCACGCGAATCCCATCACCTGACGACGGTACCATGCGTCCGCGTGCGCACGGCCGTCCCGCTCCGTTCGCAGGGCATGCATCTCCTCCATGTCCCGCACGACTTCCGCGCGATTCGCCCCCGTCACGACGCGTTCCAACAGCCACACCCACCGCCCGGGCGCGCTCACGCTTCGCCTCCCAGCTCCTGCTCCAAACCTTCCCAGAGTCGGCCGAGCGTTGCGCGCTGCTCCCGCAGCTTGCGCATCCCCGTACGCGTCACTTCGAAATAGCGGCGGTCACGCCCCCCTTCCCCCGGGTCCGGCGCGCGCGTCTCCGACCGGACCAGGCCCTTGTCCTCCAGCCGCCGCAACGCGATGTAGACCGCCGCCGCCGCGACCTCCCGCCCCGTCCGCGCCTCCAGCTCCGCCAGCACGGGCACCGTGTAGGCGTCTTCACCGACGCGCAGCAACGCGAGCATGACCTGGTGCTCGAGGTCTCCGAGACTGTCGCGACCCATGGTGAGGCTCCCTTTGATATTAACTTTGCTAGTATGATCCCGACACCTTCCCTTGTCAACGATGCCGGCCTCCCCAGCCCCAGCCCCAGCCCCAGCCCTAGCCCTGCGAAGCCTGAATCAATTGCGTGAGGGCGGGCACGCCGCCGGTCAGGCGTACATAGGTGGCGAGCTGGCCGCGGTGATAGGACTCGTGGT
>JBFJPA010000318.1:0-6023 GCA_041617355.1 Longimicrobiales bacterium | reverse complement strand
CGCTCGACGTCGCGAGTCCGCCGCTGGCCCACTCCGCCTACCACGCGCTCCGGGCGCTGGACGATGGCACGTCCCGGGTCGTGGATCTGCTCCGCCGGCACGATACGGACAGTCTCCGCTTCCGCGTGCGAACACCGGCCGGCGACCTGCTCACACTCGATGCCGGCAAGGGTGTCCTCGGCCGCGACGTCTGGCCATTCGTGCGCATCGATCGAAGTCGGCTGTCCGCGGCAGGTACGCTCGACACGGAAAGCCTCGACGACATCACCTGGACGACGCCGAGCGATTTCATCGACAACGCGCGTTACGACACGTTCACGAACCTGTTCCGTGCCGAAGCCGGGCGCGGCCACGTTCGTCTGGCATTCCCCGCTGCTGCAGCCATGCCAGGCGATGTCGATGTCCACGCGGCGGCGTGGAGCCGAGCGAACCGCGCCCTGCACGAAGTGACCCGGTATTTCCCCGATGTCGAGCGCGTCACCGTCGAGTTCCCGGGCCTCGTCCGTGAGCTCGGTCGCGACGAGTTCGCGACCGTTCGCTCTCTCCAGTCGCTGTTGCTGCCGGGCGACCGACTGCTCGGCCTTGTCGTGCGCCGAGAGTCGACCGAGGCGGCCGAGCTCGACCCCGCTCGATTCCGATCCGGTGAGCCGCTGGACGGTGCGCAGCTCGCGATCCGTCGCATGCACGGAGTCCTCGAAAGCCACGAGGCCGGCAAGCTCTTCGAAGAGACCCTGATCGAGACCGGCCGCCTCTGGGTCACGGCGGTGGCCCCGGACGGCCGCGTCACGTTGTTCATCGCGCCGTGGGACGGGGTGCCTGCGGGGCCGCTCATCCTCGGTCGGGGCGAGCAAGGCGAACTGGCTGGCGAAACGGTCCGAAACATCGGCTGGCTCGAGCGGCGCACGTTCGCGGGGTCGTGACCGCGCGTCCTTGCGCAGCGACGGCGTCAGTGGCAGATGATAGCTTGGATCGAACGCTGATCCGCTCCGAACCGCCCCGATTCATCATCACTCGTTCGTCACGAGCGGAGCACTTGGGATCGCGGCTGCGCTGACCGGAAGGGAGCGACATGGCGACTCGTCTGCGCATCATCACCGGACAGCTCGCCGGCCACGAGGTTTCGCTCGATGACGTCGATGCCGTGCGCATCGGCCGTGACCCGGATTCGAACGACCTCGCGTTTCCGCCGGGCTCCGAGTTGCGCGTGTCGCGGAACCACGCCCGGCTGGAGCGGCGGGACGGTGGGCTCTGGTTCCTGACGGATTTGGACAGCGCCAACGGCACGTTCGTGAACGGACGGCGCGTGAACGAGCAGGAGCTGCGCAACGGCGACGAGATCGAGCTGGGCCCGCGCGGGCCACGGCTGCGCTTCGACAACGTTGCCAGCGTGCCGGAGACGATCCGGGTCGGTCCGAGCGCCGACACGACGGCCGCGTCGATGACGGTCGTCAGTGTCTACCGGGAGGAGAAGGAACGCGGCGGCAGCACGACCGAGGTGTTCCGGCGCACGCTCGGCAACCTGCACGCGGTGCAGAAGCAAAGAAGTCGCCGCGCCCTGGTGCTGGTCTCGGTCGGCGCCATCGCGCTGGTCGTCGGCGTATGGGCGTGGGGCGAGTCGCGCGGCCGCGCATTGGAGGCGCGGGGCCGGGCCGAAGCGGCGCGCATCGAGCAGGAAGCGCAAGAGCGGATTGGCGAAACGCAGGCTGCCCTGGAGCGGGAGCGACAGGCCCGGGCCGAATCCGAGGCCGCCTATCGTGCCGCGCTCGATGTCATCCGCTCGGAGCAGCGACGCGAGACCGCGGCGTTGCGCAGCACGCTCGGCTTCAGCGAGGATCTGGCCGACCAGTTCCGGCGCGGCGTCGGACTGGTCGTGTTCCGCATTGCGCTCGTCGACCCGCAGACGGACGAAGCGGTCGTCGATGCCGGTTACGTGACGGGCACGGCGTTCCTGGTACACGAAGCGGGTTGGCTGCTCACGAACCGCCACCTCGTGGATCCGTCCTACGATCGAAGGATCCACGAGCTAGCGGCGAGGGCATCCCAGCAAACCGGCCGATCGCTGACATCGCGGTTCACGGATTACGAAATCTTCTTTCCGGGCCAGGCGTCGTCCTTCCAGGCGAGCGTGAGCGGCTTTTCGACCGATGCGGATGTCGGGCTCCTGCGTCTCGAGCGGCCGCCGTCCGAGGTGCCGGTCCTGCCGCTGGGGCGTCCGAGCGCATCGCCGCGCGTCGGCCAGCGCGTGGGTTTGATCGGGTTCCCCGCGGGACTGCGGCTGCTACTGAATCGCCTGACGCCGGACCAGATCGCGCGGATCGGCCAGGAGGCCGGCACCACGGAGTTGACGCTGGCGCGGGCGCTGGCGGGCGCCGGTGAGATCTGGCCGCTCGTGAACACCGGCGAGCTGAGCGACCAGACCGACGAGCGATTCGCCTACACCTTGCTGGGCGCATCCGTCGGCGGTTCGAGCGGCAGCCCCGTGTTCGGGGCGGAGCGCAATGTCGTCGCCGTGCACTTCGCCGGCTTTCGCAACAGCGGCTCCGGCGATGATTCGGGCGGGCTGCGTGTGCTCTACGGTGCGCCGATCGAATACGGCTGGGCTGTCCTGCCTGACTCGGTCCGGCAGGATCTCGAGCGCCGTGCGCGCTGACGCGACGAACTCATGACGCAATCGCTCGACGGCCTCGTCGTACTCGACCTGACGCAGGTCATGGCCGGCCCGTTCTGCACGATGCTGCTCGCCGACCTGGGCGCGGACGTCATCAAAGTGGAGCCGCCGGACGGCGACTTGTCGCGCCGCATGGGCGGAGCGCGTCTTCGGCTGCGGGGCGAGGACAACGCGCCGTTCCTGGCACTGAATCGCAACAAGCGCAGCATCGTGCTCGATCTGAAGCTGGACGAGGATCGCGCACGACTGCTCGATCTGGCGCGTGTCGCAGATGTAATGGTGGAGAGCTTCCGCCCGGGTGTCGTCGCGCGGCTGGGTGTCGATTACCCCGCCATCGCGGAGCTGAACCCACGCATCGTCTATGCGAGTGTCTCCGGTTTCGGTCAGACCGGTCCGTACGCGGAGCGCCCCGGCTTCGATCTGATCGCACAGGGGATGGCGGGCGTCATGAGTGTGACGGGCGAGCCTGGCGGCGCCCCCGTGAAGTGCGGCGTACCGATCGGCGATCTCGCGGCGGGCCTCTACGCGGCGAACGGCATTCTCGCCGCGTTGCTGGCGCGCCAACGGACCGGTCGCGGCCAGTACATCGAGACGTCCCTGTTCGAGGCCGCACTCGGGTTCTCCGTATGGGAGACGACCGAGTTCTGGGCGACGGGTGAGCCGCCGCAACCGTGTGGATCGGCGCACCGGCTGAATGCGCCGTACCAGGCGCTGCGCGCGGCCGACGGTTATCTGACGGTCGCGGCTCTCACGCCGCTGCAGTGGACGAAGCTGTGCCAGGTGATCGACCGTGCGGATCTCGCGGGCGACGATCGCTTCGCGACGAATGAAGCGCGCATGGCGAACCTGCCCGCACTCGTCGAGCAGCTGGAGGCGGCGCTGGCGGCTGCGCCGGCCGCCGCGTGGGTCGAGCGCTTCCTCGCCGCGGGTGTGCCCGCCGGCCGAATCCTCGACTACCAGCAAGTGTTCGATGATCCGCACACACGTGCGCGCAGGATGATCGAACCCGTGCGGCACCCCGTGGAGGGGAACGTCAACACGCTGGGGTTCCCGCTGAAGATGAGTGAGACGCCTCCGCGCGTGCGCCGGGCGCCGCCTCTGCTCGGCGAGCACACGGCGGAGATCCTGGACGCGCTGAGCGCCCGGACGGAGAAAGGCCCGTGAGCGACGACGACGGATCCGTGCGCTTCCAGCGCGACGGCCACACCGTGCGCCTGACGTTCGATCGTCCGGGCGCCCGCAATGCACTGACCGAGTCCATGTACACACAGCTCGCGGAGTCGCTCGAACGTGCCGTCGCCGAGCCCGGTGTGCGCATCGTCGTGCTCCGCGGCGCCGGCGGCTCGTTCGTGGCGGGAACCGACATCGCACGGTTCGCGGCATTTCGAACGGGCGAGGACGGGCTGCATTACGAGCGGCGGATCGACGACATCGTGGCGCGGCTGGAAGCCCTGCCGATCGCCACCCTCGCCGTGATCGAGGGCTACGCGGCGGGTGCGGGGCTGATGCTCGCCGCGGCGTGCGACCTGCGCGTATGCACGCCCGACGCCAGGTTCGGCGCGCCGATCGCGCGGACCGTCGGCAACTGTCTGTCCATGGCGAACACAGCCCGCCTGCTCGCGCACTTCGGCGTCGCCCGCACGAAGGCGATGCTGGTCACGGCCGGATTCATGACCGCCGACGAGGCGCGCGCCGCGGGCTTCGTATCGGATGTCGTGCCGTCCGACCAGCTGGAGCCGCACGTGGCGGAGCTGTGTGCACGCATCGCAGCGCACGCGCCGATCACGCTCGAGGTCACGAAAGAGGCCATCCGAAGAATCGTGGCGGCGGGACTGCCGCCCGGCGATGACCTGATCCGGTACGCGTACGAAAGCGCCGATTTCCGCGAAGGCGTGGCGGCGTTCCTCGCGAAACGGCCGCCCCGTTTCGACGGATCCTGATGCGACGCTTCGCCTCAGTCCTGCTCGAGCGACCGCAGCGCGGCGTCCACGCCACCTCGCCGGATGGGCACGCCCGACAGCGCCAGTCCCGATTCGACGCCGGCCAACGCGCCGATCAGCATCAGATCGTTCAGATCGCCGACGTGGCCGATGCGGAAGACGCGTCCCTTCAGTCGGCCGAGACCCGTGCCGAGCGCCATGTTGAACCGTTCGAGCACGAGTCCACGGAACGCGTCCGCATCATGACCGTCGGGCATGACGACGGCGGTCAGCACATCGCTCAGCTCCTCGGGTACGGCGCATTGCGTCTCGAGGCCCCAGGCGCGCACGGCCTCGCGCGCCGCCCGGCCGTGCCGAGCGTGGCGCCGGACGACGGCCTCCAGTCCCTCCTCCTCGAGCATGATGAGCGCCTCGCGCAGGCCGTACAGCTGGTTGGTCGCGGGCGTATACGGGAAGAAGCCGGCCGCGTTCTGCGCGAGCATCGGCCGCCAGTCCCAGTAGGAGCGTGGCAGTCGCGCCCGCTCGGAGGCCTGCATCGCTTTGTCGCTCATCGCCAGGAACGCGAGACCCGGCGGCAGCATCAGGCCCTTCTGCGATGCCGCGATCGTCACGTCCACGCGCCACGCGTCGTGCCGGTACTCGAGCGAGCCGACCGAGGACACGGCATCGACGAGCAGCAGCGCCGGGTGCCGCGCACGATCCATCGCCTGCCGCGCTTCGGCGACACGCGTCATCGCGCCCGTCGATGTCTCGTTGTGAACGAGCGCGACGGCGGCGATCGCGTGCTCACGGTCGGCGGAGAGGCGCTCCTCGAGCAGCGCCGGGTCCGCGCCGCGCCGCCAGTCCGTCGGCACGACCTCGACGTCGAGCCCGAACCGGCGCGCGACCTCGACCCAGTTCGCCGCGAACTGGCCGGTCTCGAAGAACAGGACACGGTCGCCGGGGCTCAGCGTATTGGCGAGCGCGGCCTCCCAGCCGCCCGTGCCGGACGCGGGGAAGACGACGACGGGCCCGCTCGTTCCGAACAGTGGGCGCAGGCCGTTCAGCACGGCGTGTGTCAGGGCCGGATAATCCGGGCCGCGGTGGTCGATGGTCGCACGCCCGATCGCCTCGAGCACGCGCGCCGGCACGTTCGAAGGGCCAGGCAGCTGCAGGAAGTGCCAGCCGGTCGGGGGTCTCGTCACGGGTTCACTCGGGTCCCGGGTCGGAAGGAGCCGGAGGTTAGGCGGAACTCGCGAAAGGTGTCAAGTTCAACGGCATGAGTGCCCGCGAACCGCTCCCCGTCCAGCCGGCCGCCGACCTCGAGGGCGCGCTCGCCGCGGCGCTCTCGGGCGAAGTCCGCTTCGATGCGTACACGCGTCACCTCTATTCGACGGACGCGAGCATGTACGCCATCGAGCCGATCGGCGTCGTGT
>JBFJPA010000317.1:0-6031 GCA_041617355.1 Longimicrobiales bacterium | reverse complement strand
TTCGACGCGCAGTCGTTCAACGACAGCCGGGAGGTCAATCGGTCGTGGGAAGGTGTCGTCGAGACGGCCACGCAGATCCATGACAACGGCTGGTCGGTCGAGATCGCCGTGCCGCTGCGCACGCTCCGCTTTCCGCCCGGCTCGGGACCTCAGGAGTGGGGCATCAACTTCGGGCGCCGCATCCGTCGTCTGAACGAGGACTCGTACTGGTCCCCGCTCGCGCGCCAGTTTCGGCTCCACAAGATGTCGCGCGCGGGCACGCTGACCGGGCTCCGTGAGCTGCGCCAGGGCCGGAACCTGACGATCAAGCCGTACTTCAGTGCATCGAACCTGGGCGGCACCGCGCGCGATGCGCTGGGCGATGCCGGCTCGGACCTGGATGCGGGACTCGACCTCAAGTACGGACTGACGTCACGGCTGACGCTCGACGTCACGGCCCTCACGGATTTCTCGCAGGTCGAAGTCGATCAGGAGCAGGTCAATCTGACGCGCTTCAGCCTGTTCTTCCCGGAGAAGCGGGATTTCTTCCTCGAGAACGACGGCATTTTCACGCTCGGCGATGTGACCGAGCGCAACTACCGGACGGGCTCGTCGTCGCGCGATTTCAAGCTGTTCTACTCGCGATCGATCGGGCTTTCGCAGGACCGCCGGCTGATCCCGATCGTCGGTGGCGTGCGGCTGTCGGGCCGGGCCGGCCGCACGGAGCTCGGCTTCCTCGAGATGCAGACGCGCTCGAACGATTTCGGTCCCGCGGAGAACTTCGCTGTCGCACGCGTCCGCCAGCCGCTCGGCAGTTTCGGCGATGTCGGCGCACTCTTCACGAACCGGCAGGCCACCGGTCAGGGTGTCGACGACGAGTGGAACCGCAGCTTCGGCGTGGATGCGAATTTCCGGCTACTCCGCTACATGATCCTGAATTCGTACGTCGCCGCGACGGACGAGCCGGATATCGACGGCAATCGCCTGGCCGGCTACGTCCAGGTCGGCTGGCGGGACCGCGTCTGGGATGCGTCCGCCTTCGTCAAACATGTCGGCGAATCATTCAACCCCGGTGTCGGCTTCATTCGCCGCACCGGCATGCGCCAGGCGTTCGCGACGTTCGGCGCCCACCCGCAGCCTGACCTGCCCAAGCTGCAGGAGATCAACCCATACATCGACGTGTCGTTCATCGAGAACGTCGAGACTGGCCGACTCGAAACCCGCTCCGTGATTCCGGGCGTCGTCGCCAGCTTCGAGGACGGCGGCACGCTGTCGGTCAGCTGGGAGGACAGCTTCGAACGGCTCTTCGAGACCACCCGCATCGCGGGTGTGGATGTGGCGGCTGGAGATTACGGTTTCGCGACGACCGAGGCACGTTACACCTCGAGCGGCGCCCGCCGTGTCACCGGCACGCTCGGCGTCTCGCGCGGCGATTTCTACGATGGCGACCGGACGTCGGTCAACGCGCAGCTCGGGCTACGGCCGAATCCACACTTCTCGCTCGAGGTCTTCGGCCAGCGCAATGACCTGAATCTGGGCGGGCAGTCCTTCAATGCGGACGCGATCGGCGGCCGGCTCAAGGTCGCGGCGTCGACTCGCCTCTTCGCATCCACCTTCGTGCAATACGTGGAAAGCACGGATGAGCTCGTCGCCAACGTGCGACTCAACTACATCCACGCGCCGCTGTCCGACATCTTCGTGGTTTATACGGAACGGCGTGATCTCGGCGGTGACACGCTGACCGAGCGGTTCATCACCCTGAAGATCACCAAGCTGCTGTCGTTCTGAGGAGGGTGCCCGCAGGTCGGCGCTGAAGACGCGCCGACCTGTTCGTTCGTCTCACGCCACCGGCTCGTTCGCCGGTTCCTCCATCTCCCGCGCCACGGCGCGCACCTCGTCCTTGGAAACGCCCTGACCCTTCCGCCAGGCCATCTCGTCGGCGTAGGCGTCGGCGAAGATTCGCGGGACGTCGGTCACGGCGAAGCGGTAGAGGGCGCCCGCAGGACGTTCGCGTGAGAAACGCAGGTGCAAGGCGGCCACGGTCAGGCCGGGCGCACGGATCGTGGTGTTGCCCGGTTGCGTCTCCAGCCCACCGCCGACCTTTGCGTTCGTGATCGTGAAGCGCGTGTCGTCCTGGTAACGGCACGCGATGTCGGTGAACACGCCGGCTTGAGGATGCTCGTAGACGACGGCGATCGCCCACTCCTCGGTCCTGGCAAGGAAGTGCACGGGCAGCATCTGCATCTCGGGAATGGCGAAGCTACCCGCATTCGTGAAGCCGCGGCGCTGTAGCGTCTCGACGGCCGAGCGCGCCTCCGGCGTCGCGGGCGGACCCTCGATCGGCTCCAGGCTGATGGTGTCGGGCTGGGCGCGCAGCGCGGCTTTGCCGACCGCCTTCCCGGCGACCGCCACGACCAGCGCGGTCACCCACTGCGGGCGGTATTTGAAGACGGCGTAGAGGACGACGAGAAAGCCGATCCAGAGCAGGTCGCCGCTCATGGCTGACCTCCCAATGACGTACGAGTCGCCGGGGAGGGGCTCTCTCCGAGGATCGGCACGCGGCCGACCGGCATTGAGGTTTCTTCGGGGACCGCCGGACCGCGGTCCCCGAGGGCGAGGCGGATCTAGTTCGCCACGACTGCCGTGGCCCTCGCCCCGTCCGGATAGCCCGCCATCGACATGAGGAAGGCCAGCTCCGCTGCCGCATCCGCGAGCGAATGGCTGCGAGGCCGGCCGCCGGCGTGACCCATCCGTTCGTCATAGTGCAGGATGACCGGCAGGCCCGACCGCGTCGCGGCCTGCAGCTTCGCCGTCATTTTCCGACCCTGCGCCGGCGGCACCCGGGTATCCAGGTCGCCCGTGTGGATCATTACGGCCGGGTACCTCGTGCCTCGTCGTACGTTCTCGTAAGGCGAATGTGCACGCAGGAACGGGTACTGCGCGGCGTCGGACGCATTGCCGTACTCCAGCAGTGCCGGCAGGTTGTTGTCGCGGGTGTACCGGAAGAAGCGCACCATGTCGAGGTCCGGCACACCGACGAACGCGGCGCGGAACAGATCTGGCCGCTGCGTGATCGCGGCGCCCATCAGCAGTCCACCGTTGCTGCCGCCGCGAATGGTGAGGTGGTCCGGACTCGTGTACCCGTTCGCCACGAGATACTCGCCGGCGGCAATGAAGTCGTCGAACACGTTCTGCTTGTTCTCCAGCATGCCGGCGCGATGCCACTCCTCGCCGAATTCGCCGCCGCCACGCAACGTCGCCAGTGCGTAAACGCCGCCTTCCTCGATCCAGGCGATGGCCCGCGCATCGAACCGTGGCAACTGGCTGACGTTGAAGCCGCCGTAGCCGTTGAGCAGCGCCGGCCGCGTCCCGTCCTTCGGCAGGTCATCGCGATGGATCACGTACATGGGCGCGCGCGTGCCATCCTTCGACGTGTACCAGACCTGCTCGACGACGATGCCTGTCGGATCGAACGGCACCTTCTCTTCGTCCCAGATCTCGCGCGTGCCCGTCTTCGGGTCCAGCAGATACGTAATCGGTGGGCGTGCGAACGAGCTGAGCGTGAGACGCAGGCGGCCCTCCGGCGCGCCACGGATGCTCGCATTCGAGTGCGGCGGCACTTCCAGCTCGCCGGCCGGCTCGAACGCCGACGTGTACTTCAGAATGCGGTTCGACACGTTGTCGATGATCGTCACGAAGATCGTGTCGTTGATCCGGGTGAAACCATCGATGACGTGCTCGCCTTCTGCGAGGACGGTCTTCCAGCGCTCCGGCGGGCCGGGCGACGCGGGGTCGATCTCGACGATGCGGTTCTTCGGCGCGTCCAGGTTGGTCAAAACGAGCAGCCGGTTCTCGACGAACTGTGGCGAGAAGCGGGCGGACAGTCCGACGGCAATCGGCGCAACGGGTCCCCTGGCACGCAGGTCCTGGATGTACATGTCCGTCGTCGCCCAGCCATGCTGTACCGTGAAGATGCGGTACCGGCCGTTCATGCCGTCGCGCGCGGTGAGGAACGTCGTGGGCGGCAGGCCCTCTCCCCAGAGCACGCTGTCCTCCTCGATCGGCGTGCCCATGCGGTGTCGCTTGAGTCTTGGTCCGGTCTCCCGCGAGCGGTGCACGTATCGAATCGCGGTCGCTTTGTCCTCGAAGGAAACGCCACCGTACAGCGCGCGCGGCAAGACGTCCGGCAGATCGGTGCGGCGCGTGGCATCGAAGACGCGGATCTCGATCTCATCCGGTCCGCCATCGCGCACCGAATAGAGGATGAGGTTGCCATCCTCCGAGATGTCCACGACGGACAGGCTCGTCGTACCGGTCGGATCGATGGCCAGCGGGTCGAGGATCTTCTCGTATTCGCCATCCGGGTCGGGCCGTCCCGGCTTCTCCGGGCGAGGCCTGCGGTAGACAGCGGAGACCTCGTCGCCCGGCCGCTGCATCGTGAAATACTCCCACTCGCCCGCGCGCCGAGGCTCGCCTACGTCCGGCGCCGCCATCAGCTCGCGCAACCGGCTCGCGAAACGCTGCCGCAGCGGCGAGTCCTGCAGGATCGAATCGGCGTACGCGTTCTGGCGCGCGATCCAGTCCCGCACGTCCGGGCTGGACCCGTCTTCCAGCCAGCGATACGGATCCGGTAGCACCTCACCGTGCAACGTGTCCGCGACCGCGACGGTCCGCGTCTCGGGCGGTGGCGGCCACGGCGAACGCTGGCAGGCCGCGGCAACCGCGAGCAGGAAGATGGCCGGGATGACGCGATGCCGGATCATGGCGCTGGCTCCGGTTGGCTGTCGTGCGGGAGTGCCGGCCCAAGATCGCGTTCGGTCCGCGTACCGGCTAGGTGCTCGTGCGGGAGGGGGTGAAACGAGAGGGGGTGCCGCTCGGGCACCCCCTCCGTCCGTCACGCGGTCAGGCCGCGTCTACCTTGCACATCGAGATCTGGTATGCGGGGTTCTGCGTCTCCTGGAACGGGATCGGGAACGCCACGTGATTGCCGTACGTCCCGCCACGGTGGTGCGCGCCGACCGGGAAGACCTGAGCCTGCGTCCGGCCGTACTGCCGGACCAGACGCCGCATGTCACCCTGCCGGTGGCCCGTCAGGTACAGCCAGTACGCACGCTCCCGGAACATCAGGTCGACGCGTGCCGACTCCGTACCCGGATCCGTCAGCGGATCGAGCGTCGTCGTCGGGTTGTTCGTGCCCGGCACGAACGTCGTGTAGCTCTGGTAACGCGCCGTCATGAGCGTGCGGACCTGTGAGCGCAGTTCGTTCAGCTTGGCCAGCCACGTCGTCGTGTTGCCGGCCCGCAGCGCGGCCTCGGCCTCGATCAGACGGGCCTCGATCCCATCGCCCAGCACGACGTGCGAGCCGAACGCCGGATAGCGCCGGCTGATGAACAGCGGGACCGCACTGTCGAAGCCGTTGCGCGGGTCCTGGAACCACGGCAACCGCGGATCCTGCGACGTCAGGTACGGCAGCCCGTTCACGCCCTCCCGGTCCGACATCGTGTACCGGCCGTTCGCCTGCAGCGCGAAGATCGGGTTGTTCTGCCGGCTCGAGTTGGCCGAGTGCTCGATGTTGTGGATGAACGTCGTCGGCACGTTCGCCACGGCCGTGGCCGCGGCTGCGAAGTCACCCTTGTTCAACAGGGCCCTGGCCTTGCCGACGCGCGCCAGGTTGTTGTTCGCGTTCGACGCGAGTGCCTCGTCGAACAGCGCGATCGCGCGGTCCATCAGCTGCTGCGTGCTCAGCGGCTCGCCGAGTGCGCCAGGCGTGGCGTTGCGGGCGGTGCTCAGCGGCACCGCGCCGCAGAAGCCCTCGCCAAGGGCCACGATCGTGAAGCCCTCCAGCGCCTTCAGCGTCGAATACCGTGCGTCGGCCTTGCCCTGCTCCGAGATCTCGGCGATCACGTCCGCCACTTCGCCGGCCGACCGCCGGGCGTACTGCAGCCGATTGTACGCGGCGTCCGACAGGTTGCCCTGCTCGGTCGGCTGCTGTTCCCGCTGGTCGGTCGCCTGCCGCGTCGTGAACGTGTCCGATGTCCTCAGCTCATCGCTA
>JBFJPA010000316.1:0-6032 GCA_041617355.1 Longimicrobiales bacterium | reverse complement strand
GAACAGCAGCGGTCGCTTCCGGATCGCGTCCTGCAGGTCCGTCGAGACCTTTCCAGCCAAAGCGAGCAACAGATCGGGATCCAGGTCCAGTTCACCGGCCAGTCGGAGCAACGTCTCTTCGGACGGTGGCGAGCCCTGATCGCGCTCGACCTTGCTCAGGTACGACGGCTCGATGCCAATGCGCTCGGCGACTTGCCGAACGGAGAATCGGGCATCGCCTTCGCGCAGCTCCTCGCGGCGTGCACGCAGGAACTGCCCCAGGCTGTCGTAACGAGCGGTTCGAGGGGCCACATGTGTACTATATACTACACAGTACACGGATGGCAAGAGTGTCCCATGCTGGTATTCCACGGCCCCAGAGACGTCGCTTCATTTCACGCGGCCCTTCCGGCCCGGTGTCGGTTGGGTTAGGTTCCGTTTCGGTTGCATAAATCAACCTAAACGGAACTATCATGCCTAGCCTGACGGTGAAGAACATGCCCGACGCCCTGCTCGAAGCGCTGCGCGGCGAGGCCGCGGCCAATCGGCGGAGCCTGAACCAGGAGGTGCTGATGCGACTGGAGCGTTCCCTCGAGGCGCAGGCGGTGGACGCCGGCGCGTTCGTGGCGGAGCTGCGCGCGTTCCGGAAGGAGCGCGGTGTTGCGCCCGTCACGGAGGAGATCCTGCGACAGGCGCGCGAAGGGCGGCCGTGATCGTCGTCGACACGAACGTCATCGCGTACCTGCTGCTGGGTGGCGAGTGGTCGGAAGCAGCGGAAACGGCGTTGCGCGCGGATTCGGACTGGGCCGCTCCGCCGCTGTGGCGGAGCGAGTTCACCAACGTGCTCGCGCTGCACGTGCGAGCACGCCGAGCGAAGGCGGGTGATGCGCCGTTTCTGCTGGACCGGGCGCAGACGCTGATCCGTACGGAGCCGCGTCCGCGCGCGCGAGACGTATTGGAGCTTTCCCTGGCCTCGGGCTGTAGCGCCTACGACTGCGAGTTCGTCGCGGCGGCCCTTGGACTCGGCCTGCCTCTGGTCACGAACGACGGCGAGATCCTGAACCGATTCCCCGACATTGCCATCGCGCTGCGCGCGGCCTGACGCCGCGGCTTCCCCGCCCTGTACCGCTCAACGCAACTCGAAGCGAATCTCCTGTCGCAGCAGGTCCCGGTTGAGTCCCTGATTCCAGCGAACGAAATAGAGGTACGCCGTGCGGCCCGTGTTGGTGAAGTTGACGTTGGTGTCGGTGTGGTCGATGAGGGACGGATAGATCTCGGAGTTTTCCGGGCCCGCTGTCGTGCACGGCGGATACGGCTGCTTCGCTTCGCGGATGAGCTGGGCGCGAGTCCAGCGGATCAGGTCGCGGGAGAACGCGATGTAGAATCCGCAAACGATGCCAGACCCGGGCACGGAAGTGGCCGTCGCGCCTACCAAGACGAACCGCTGCAGGTAGGTATTCCAGGTCAGGCTGCCGTGCAGGTCGCGGATCTCCGTGTTGGACACGAACGCGCACGGTTGGGACGCGCCGAACTCGTACGGACTCGCCATGCGCGTGTTCCAGCCTGCGCCATCCCAGGCCCGCCAGCTGCCGGGCGCGGTCAGGTCGATGGTGCGCATCACACAGGCGCCGCGGCTGGCCGGTTGTTCGGGTCTCGGGATCGCGAAGAAGAGAGAGTAGTACGCGCTGTCCGGCCCTCGCACGAGGTTGGACGGCGTGAAGTATCCGTGCGGCGAGGGCACACCACGTGGATCGGTGGGCGGCGTCCAGACGTTGGGCGGCGCGGCCACGACGCGCTCCCAGCCGGCGGCCGAACGAAAGCTGCGGCCCCCGTCCGTCGATGAGACGTACGTGATGCTGTTGTACCAGCACGGGTTCGCGGGCGACGTATCGCCGGGCTTGCAGTGCTGTGCGACCGGGTCGTGGTACTCGTTGTGTACGAGCCCGTGGATGACGGCACCCTCGCGGTACACGGAAAGCAGCCAGGACTGGTTGTCGAAGCTCTGGGCCGTGGGCTGGTCGCCGGACACGAGAACCGGCGCGCATACGCGGGCCAGCGAATTGAAGTCGGCGCCCACCATCAGGTAGTTGCGGGGAGCGTTGCCCGCGACCAGCGCCACCCGCCCGTCGGCCATGCGGAACGCCCTCGCCTGCACATCGGGCAGATCCTCCGGCTCACACGCGTCGGTGCGGTACCGCATCACGACGTCGGGCGTGCCCAGCGTGATCACGACGGTGCCCGGCGATGCGGCGGTGTCGGCGGGCGATGCGGGCGGATCCGGCTCGACGGGTGACGGCCGGTTCCGGTCCTTGCAGCCGAACGCGGTCAGGAGACACCCGAGGACGGCGGCCAGGGTGGGGCGAAGCACGGTGGTCGTCGACATCATTTGGCCTCTCACGAGCGGACATCCCTCCATCAGGATCGGCCCGACGTGAACGGAACTCGCAATCCGACCCGTTTCTGACGACGTCAGGCCGACGCTCGGCCCAGGGCATCGATGAAGCGGTCGATCTCGGCGGTCGTGTTGTAAATGTGGGTCGAGACCCGGATCGCGTCGTGGCTGTCGCGCTGGTGCTCATCGATGTGGGTCGCGGCGAGCATCTCCATCATGGGCACGGCCGCCATCGCGTCGAGCCCGCGCTTCTCGAAAATGGTCGAACCGGGCGCACTCTGCGAACCGGCACTGCTCAGCAGCGTGATGTCCCGCATCTCGGCCAAACGGCGCTTGAGGTGATCCGAGAGGAAGCGGCAGCGGGCCTCGACGCGCTCGATCCCGATCGCATTCACGAAATCGAGTGCCGCGGAAATGGCCGCGAGCACCGGGAACGGCATGGTGCCGGGCGGCGCCAACAGCGGAGCGTCCGGCGAAGCGTCGTAAGCGAACGCGGTGCGGATGCGGTCGCGCGCGCTTTCGCGGACGAACAGGAAACCGGTACCGGCGGGCGCGAGCATCCATTTGTGGAGGCTGACCGAGTACGCATCGCAGCCGAGGGTGGACAGATCGATCGGGAACTGACCCACGGCCTGGGCGCCATCCACCAGACTCACGAGCCCACGGTCGCGAGCGAGAGCGCACAGTTCCTTGACCGGATAGATGTGGCCCCCGCGCGTGACGTGGCAGAACGCGATCGCCCGGGTGCGCGGCGTGATCGCGTCGGCCATCCGCGATAGGACCTCTGCCGGATCCGGCAACGGGCTCGGGATGAACACCTCGTTCACGCGTACGCCCTCCCGTGCTGCGCGGAAAAGCCACGGACGTCGGCCGGCGGGGTGTTCCTGTGTCGTGATCAGCACCTCATCGCCCGATTCGAGCTGAAGACCGATCGTCTGCAGGTGCAGCGCTTCGGACGCGTTTCGCGTAAGCGACAACTCGTCGGCCGTCACGCCGAAGAAACGGGCGAGGCCGGGCTCGACGACCTCAGCGATCTGGGCCTGCAGATCGTGCTTGCCGTGCAGCGGCTCTTCGGAGATGGCGCGGTAGCCGGCCGCGACAGCCTCTACGACGGGCCGAGGCGGAACCCCGAGGCTCGCGTTGTTCATGTATGCAATGCCGGGATCGAGGAGGAATCGAGCGCGAATGGACGCCCAATCGCCATCGTCCAGCGACTCGGGCGGTCGCAGTCGCGAGCTCGAGATCTCGGCGACGTCGGGGTCCGCAGCACAGCCGGACACACCCAGCAGTGCAGCGCCCGCGGCACTCCGGCGCAGGAGTTCCCGGCGAGTCAGCGAGCCGGTCTTCGACGAGGTCATGAAGCGCTCCTCGATCGGAGGGTGCGCGAAGTCTACATGCGCCAGAGATAGCTGAGCTTCACGAAGAAACCATCGCGCTGGCGCGCGAGATCGCCGAAGCCGACGCCGTCGCTGCTCGACATGCCGTTGCCGTATCCGACGAAGAGCACCGTGCCGGGGCTTGGCTGATAGGAGAAAAGCGCATCGAAACGGAACGAAGCGCGAGCGAAGGCGGCAGCGCGCACGAACCTGCCATCCGGACGGCGGATGAGGATGGGCAGCTCCGTGCGCGTGTTGTCGCGCAGGTCGTCTTGCTCGTTGGACTGGTATTCGCCTACGATGCGGAAAAAGATCGGACGGGACAGCTGGTACTCGACTTTCGCGCGTGGCAGCCGCCGCATCGACACGATGGACATGTCGCTCGGCCTGTAGAAGCGTTGTTCGACGAAGTTCAGCGTCGTGCGCAGCCGCTCGGTGGGCCGCCAGTCCGCACCGATCGTCGTGAACCACACGTAGCCGGGCGCCCACTCCTGGAAGTTCTCGTCGCGTCCGAGGATCAACTGAGCGTTGCCGCGGAACGTGCGGAACTGAGGCGTAGCCAGCGTGAAGACGAAGTCGTAGTTCGTGATACGATGCGTGCCCGTGTAGGGAATCGTATCCGTGCCGGTGTCGATGAAGTAGTTGGCGTAGAGGGCCTCGGGGTAGAGGAACGACTCCAACAGGAACGACGAGCCGAAGCGCCAACCGCCGCGGAACGTGAAGTTGCTGTTCAGGTGGAGCTTCGGGTCGTCGGGAATCTGGCCGTCCACGAAGCGGTCCCAGGTCCAGGTGCCGTTGAGGTTGATCCCGCCCGTCCAGCTCTCGACGGTGGCGCCGGGCTCACCGTAGAGCGTGTAGCTCGGCCGAATCGACGCATTGACGATACCCGTCCGGCTGATGAATCCGCTGCCCGCGACGAAGTCGGGGTGTGTGCCGGTGATCGATGACGAAATCGTGAAGGTCCGCGTCTGGCGCGATGCATTGAAACTGAAAGCGGGGCGGGCAGGCGATGTCCCATCGGCATCGCGCGTCAGGCTCGTCGCGGCGTGCGCGGCGATGCTCCAGGCACTGCCCAGCACGATGCGCGTGTCGGCGCCGATTACACGGTTGTAGAAATCGCCCTCGATGCGATCCGTGTAGGTGACGCCGGCGCTGGAGCCCGCGCCGATGTCGCGGCGTACGCGCAGGATCGAGGTGACGGGGTTCGCATTGCGCGTGAAGGACTGCAGCTCGTCGTCGACCGCGAAGAGGACACCGACCTCCGTGCCGGACAGCTTGCCGGTGAATTTGGCGGCGGCGATCGGATCCACGATGCGCCGGGTATAAATGAGGTTGCCGGGCGCGGCGAAGTTCTCGCTCGCCTCCAGGAAAAACGGGCGCTTTTCGGCGAAGAAGAGCGTCTGACGGGGATCGTAGGAAAGCTGGCCGGCATCCGACTCGACCTGTGAGAAGTCGGGATTGACGGCGGCATTGAGCGTGAGGTTCTCGGTGACGCCCCACCGTACGTTGACACCGGGCTCGGGCCGAGCCGCGTCGTAACGCCAGGTCCCGAGGCCATCGGGCGCACCGTCCGCGCGGGCCGTGACGACAGGGTTCACGTCCAGCACGAGACCGCGGCGCAGGCCCGTCAGTCCCTCGAGTCGACCGGCCTGCGCGAGAAACGATGAGTGGGCCTGGCGTGCCGGCGCCCACGTCTGCTCGTGGCCCGAGTGCTGCACCGTTCGGACGACCTGCACCCCCCAGTTCTGCACGTCGTCGCGCCGATAGCGCAGACTGCCGAGCGGGATGCGGATCTCGGCCTGCCAACCGTCCGCGGTCACCGACCCCCGCGATTCGAACAGGAAGTCCGGGTTGAGATCGAGACGTCGTTCCTGCCGCCCGCCGCCGAGGCTGCTGCCGGCCGGCACGCTCTCGTCCCAGATGCCATCGGCCTGCACACCGCGCGGATTGACGGCGAACATGAGGGCGCGGCGCCGGTCATCGAAGGTGTCGAGCAGGATGCGGATGTTGTCGTCGCCATCGATCCGATCGCGATCGGCAAGTGTGGCGACGGGCGCGCCGTGCCGCTCGTAGGCGAGGATCCCGAAGTAGATGGCGTCATCGCCGTACCAGACGAGGACCGTCGTCGAATCGTCCGCGGCCACACCATCCACGGGTCGGTACTGCGAGAACCCGGTGAGCCGCGCTGCGCCTGCCCAGACCCTTTCATCGAGGATGCCGTCGACGACGATGGCCTCGTTTTCGACGCGGGGCGGCGCGACGGCCGTTTCCGCAGCGCGCCCGTT